>JAIORT010000200.1 GCA_021107975.1 Bacteroidales bacterium
TAGGCATAACAATCCATTCATCTAAAATAATACGTTTGTGATATTTTGGAATTTCTGAAAAATAATCCGCTACAATTATTCCTGCATCTGACAATTCCATTTTATGGTTTTCTATCTCGCCTAATACATTTTTTTTATTCTGAACACATACTGTAATAAAATATGATGCAGGTGCAGAATAATCCCAAAATTGCCACCTGTTTGATTCTGCACGGTATTTGTTCCGATATAGGGTCATGTTGTAATTTTTCAAATCTTCACACATTCTCCACTATCCCAATCTCCTCCTCCGTTAACCCATAGAGCTTATAAACCAACTCATCAATTTTGTTTTCTGCATGGCTATGGCTCGTTGGAGTTCATAGTGATTTCTTTTAATTTTAATCCTTGTCTTTTAGTATTTCATTTAAAATTGAATTGGAAACTCTGAATCCCGATTTTTTTAAATCAATGACTATATCTTTTAGATTTGAAATTACACCTTTTTCTTTTGCTTTAATTAACAATCCAAGTGTACCAATAATCTCTAAATTAAAAGTCCTGGCAATTTTTCTTCCTTTTCTTTCATCTATTATTAATAAGGTATTTTTTATCTCTGTGGCTAATGCTATAGAACTTGCTTCTCCGTTATCCAAAAAGGATTCAAGCTGGTTTTGTTTTTCTTTATTTTTCACTTCTTTTATAATTATCCAGTCTGGTAAGCGATTTCCAAATTCCTTATATACTTCTTGAGTTATGATTATTACTTTGAAGGTTCTTCTTAGAATGTCAAGTTGACCAATTCTTTCTAATGCAATTAAGCAACTTGTGTCGGAAATAATAATTTTATTCATTCCTGATTTTACTTAAATCTTCTGTTGTCTCACCAAAAATTGAAACACCATATTTACCAACCTGCTCTAAAAATTGTCTTTTTGTTATACCAACTATATCTGCTGCTTGTCCGGATGAAAGAACTCCTTTGTCAAACAATTGAGCAGCTAATTGCATTTTTACATCCATTTCATCTACTGTATCCGGTATGTTTAATGTTAAAGTTTTCATCTTTATATAATTTTTTATCAAAATTACGTATTTTTTATTTAGTTGCAAAATTTTCACCCATTTTCAACTATCCCAATCTCCTCCTCCGTCAACCCATAGAGCTTATAAACCAACTCATCAATTTTATTTTCTGCATGGTCTATGGAACGTTGGAGTTGCTGGCGTTGGGTATCAAGTTTTGTGCTTTGTAATTCTTTGTTGAGATTTAGGAGATTGTTATTTGCTTTTTTATTCTGTAATAGATAAAACCCTTGCTAATCCTTCTTTTATTTCGTATAATATCTCTTGTTCAATCATTCCAATTTTCTAAATCTATTTCTGTGAAAATAGTTAATTCATGATTCCTTTTGTAATCTTCATAAAGTTCTTCAACAGCAAATTCCATCTTTTTTCGATTTTCAATTTCTCGAATTGACTTCAATGTCTTTTCTATTACCCATATTCTTCGTTGAATAGGAAGTCTTTCTATTTCTTGTAATATTTGACTTGTTCTCATAGTTACAAAAATACAAAATTATTTTTATTTTAATTTTTTTGAATACGTTAATCACCAATTCTTTTTCTTGGTTTTTCTTCTGTTTTATTTTGAGGTCGCAATTTGCGACCTCAAAATTAATGAATTATTATTGTTCTTTATTCTCAACTATCTATTAGGCACTCGTTACAAACGAGCACCAGCTGAGTGCCAGCTGATTTTTATTTGTTTTCTCTAATCTCATGTGTTTCTAATAAAAAAATCGCTAATGTTGATGCAGCACCGGCAGCTAATTTAGCATGTCTTGAACCAAGTCCTTTAAATTTATAATCCTTACCATGTCCACTACCATAATCGTTTCTTAGTTCACAAATCCCATGAACCACAGCTGATAAACTACCTAAAATTGTCCTGATTGTCTTTGATGCTTTTTTCTCGTCAGGAATATCTTTAGGAGTCAATTCCAAAGTTTTATTTGTTTCTTTTACGAGAGTTAGTAAATCCCATTTTTTATCAGGCTGTATTTCTCTTTCTGTTAGAATCTTTTTGCAACAAGTTTCTATTAATTCTTTTGCTATTCCAATCGTGACGTGGGGTGCACTCTCAACGGAAGATTCCATAAGGTTTATTTGACTTGAAACGTAATCAGCATTTAATCGTTCTGTTAATTCTTTATTAGACTTCTCAATTGTTGTATTCTTTGTCAAGATGTTTCTCACTGCAAATAGCGGTTTTCCTGATATTTTAGTTTTAACAATAATTTCAAATCCATCATTTTTTAAGATGTCATTAAAAATCTGGTGTAATTTGGCAACCTCTGAAGTATCTCGTCTTACCAAAGGATGAAGTATTTCACATAGAAATTGAAGAAATATTGAATCATCACATTTTAATAAATTAAACCTTCCGTCATAATAAATCCAGTTATCTTCCCAGTCGTAATTATTGACTCTATGTTGCCAAATATCTCCACCACAATCATCAAATCTGGAATCAGAAGATGGCATCTGGTTCAAGTCAAACATCCTTGATAGAAATTCTACCTCATCCATTTTCCCTGCCCAAAATATTTCTTCAACTTGAATGAAGTCAAATATATTCTGTCTTGATATTTCGGTTATTCTGTTCATCTTCTAAACTTGGCGTTAACTTGCGAAGCTATGATGCGTACCGCATTAATTTAAAGTATTTTTCTGTTTACAAATATATTTAATTTTAACACTCAATGTTGTGTTTACAATTAATTGCGGTATGCAGTATGAGTGCTTGTTGCCCATTGTGCTTTATATTTCATTTAATTCGATTCTCATTTGTTGAATTAGGTCATTCTTAAATTTTAGGATAGCATTAGCAATTTCTTGCATTTCTCTCTGACTCCTTTTCATTCCTTCTTGATCATTAGTCATCATTTGAATTTGTAAGTCTTTCATCATTTTAGATGATTCTTCAAAACTCCTATCATATGCCAATTCTAACAAATTAAGAGTCTTTAATATTGAATCACTCGCGATAATCCGGATTGTATTGGTCTCTTGTTTGATTCGACTAAGTTCTTTGTTTGATTCAAACATTAGTTTTTGAACCTTTTTTGACATTACAGTTGTAGCATTTGTTTCACCTCTCTTATTATTTCGATTAGCCGCATTAAGATAATTCCTGTTAAACTCTTCAATAATTGGAATCATTTTCTCTTGTGCAATTACATTTGAATCTGTATTGAAATTATCTAATAGTTTAAAAAAATTAATATACTGTTCTTTTTTACTTTCATATTGATACTTTCTCTTTTCAATATCTAATAGATGTTCCTTTTTAATTATTTCAATTTCTTTATTGTATTTTGACTTTATTTCTTCTGTTTCTTCTGTCAGCAACTTATTCTTTTTTCTCAATACTCTAATTTTTGCCCTCTCTTTTACTAAGGTCCTTAAATAAAGCAATATTAGTCCGATTAGAACGTAAACAATGTACTGAATATAAGGGATTAGAAAGTCAAATTTCATAATGCTGTAATGTTTTTCTTAGCATTGTGTGCCAACTTGTTTATAAAAACAAGTTCAATTCCCAACAAATATAATCATTTTCAATCATTTCACTTCCTCCACTATCCCAATCTCCTCTTCCGTAAACCCATAAAGTTCATAAACCAACTCATCAATTTT
>JAIORT010000443.1 GCA_021107975.1 Bacteroidales bacterium
GTCAATGGAGTAATAGTTGTAGCCTTTCATCGAGGCGACCATGGTATAGGTTCCGACAGGGATTTTTTCGACAATGTATTCGCCGTTATTGTTGGTAAAGGCTATGAATGTTGTTACTTACATTAAAAAGCTAATATCCTTACCTGGCTCAAATTCTTTAGGGTTTTGCTCATACCTGAACAGTCTCATAGGTCTTTTGCCCATTAGTTCTATCTCGTCTCCTTCTATCGACAATAAAGTACCTTCCCTTAAACCAGCCACATAAATGTTACTGTTTATCACTAAGAATTCCTCAAGTCTTTGTTCGCGGGTTTCTCCTCCATGACCTTCTAAAGTTGCGTCAAGATAATGAGGGTTAATTTGAAAATGAATCAGGTTAAGGCAATTCAGACTTTTAGGTTCAATTATCGGCATATCGTTTGTTGTCCGCATAGTGGGGCATGCAACATTAGCTCCTGCACTCCAACCTATAAAAGGCAATCCGTTTTCGACCATCTCTTTGATAACCTTCATTAATCTTAATTCGTGAAGCATGTAAACCAAATGGAAAGTATTTCCACCACCGACTACAATAGCCAAGGCATCTTTTACCGATTGAATCGGGTCTTTCTCTCTGTGAATTGAATAGACCTCAAACCCCAATTCATTAAAAACACCATTTACTCTATCTTCATAAGCATCATAAGAAGCTTCCACGCCCTCATCGGATAATGCAACGCCTGCATAAGGAATAAACAAAACCCTTTTAATACCTGTTTTATCTAAAAAATCCTTAATATATTGCCTTGGCCATTCAAGATAATCTTCCCCGTAGTTAGTGGAATTGCTGATTAATAAAAGTCTCTTTTTCATAATTTAAAGTTTTAAAATAAATTAATGTTAAAAGTATCAGTCGCCAATATACAAATTCTTTATTAAATATTACATTCTTTAACAAATAATTTATTTTTATTTGGAAATAGCAATAAGAAAGGATTAATCCGAAAGGATAAAACTTTGAAATTCCGGCATACTAATATTACCAATTCTTAATGTAAGCTTTCCTGAAGTACTTAAACCATGAATGCCCATGTGTATATTTTTTAACATTAACTTCAGGATCAATTGATTGAGCATTTTCTCTGTCAGCAAGTGCCATTTTGGTTGCCAGTTTTTGCTGGATTGATTTGGTATCTTTGTTTGAAATGTTGTTTGCTTCAAGAACTCTAAGTAATTTGAAGGCTGTTTCAAATTCTTCCCCGCTCTTGTAATAATCTATAGAATTCTCTAACAATGCGAGATTCTTTTTAATTGAAAACAGGTAATGTAAGGGCATCGGTTCGATTTGTTTCCTTATCACCTCGTGATTATCAGATAATTCCTCTAATTTATGATATATCATAATAAATTTCTGATGATTATTCGATAACAGTGCTTCATGGGCACTTATGGCTAACCGCTGATATTCGGCTGCAGGCCTGTATTTTTCCTTTAATCGGCATACTATATTTTTATCGAAATCGCAATATTGATTTTGATGTATTATCTCATCTGTTTGTACAAGAATATCAATTGCTGAAATAAAATCACCTGTTTTAATTGATTTGTTAACACGGTTTATTATTTCATCAAATTCCTGATTTGCATTCTCGCAATACTTATTATAAATACTGCTGTTCAAAAGAGTCAGACTTCCCTGGACACTGGCTTCAAAAAACAAATTATACTTGTTCTGCAGTTCAAAACAACTATTATATATTTCTTTTGCCTCATCCAGTTTGTTCTTTTTCACCTTAATTTCACCCGATTCACATAAATCGACAAGAATAGGAGCTGCAGCTTGCTTCAGAAGTTCTATAAGCGCTACATTCTTTTCAAGACCAGAACTATCTTCCAACTCTATAGCATGTAAAAATTTTTCGCAAGCCTGATTATAGTTACCCGAAGTTAACAGTTCCTGTCCTTCGAAAATAAGGTTTTTATACAAATAATAGTTTATCATCGACAGCATTTCAATAGCTTCATCGGAAGGATTTATTTGCGTACTGTTTGCCTCTAATAAAGCAGATGCTTCATGCATATATCTTTTAACAATGGAAATATTCTTCAAATCCAGGTTTTTACCTGCCAGGAGAACTAATTTATTATAAAGCCCGTTTTGAGCCTGTATTTTTCCATGCTCAATTTCATAATCATAATTAAATTCATCTAAATTGTTACATATTGTCTGAGCCTGTTCATAACAATATAATGCCTCTTTATATTCTTCTTCTTCATTTAACTGACTTCCTTTGCTGATATATAAATTAGCGAGTTTTTCTGAAATCTGTTTGATGTATTTATCCGAAATGATTGAAGTACTGTTTTCTTTTTGAAACGACTCGGCTTCGTGAATATAGTTTTCGGCAAGTACATAACTTCCAATCTCAATTGCCCTGTCAATAACACGCAGGTATGAATCATAGATACCATAGTTTACCTGAGAAATTAAGATGTTAAGTTCAACAGGAAACGACTTGTTTACCGAAGCTCCATAAAAACTCTGTAAATTTATTAAAATACCTTTTGCTATATAATATTGTTCATTTTTTATAAATTCTCTTGCCTTGTTAATATATGCATTAAATATTTCATTTTTAAGGTTTGTTAAAATTTCTCTCGTATGATTGCAATAGGGTGTTTTTAGCAATATTTGGTTAATCCCTTTTTGATATTGATTAATTGTTGAAAGATTGTAATCAACCTTACCCATATTATAATAATATGAGGAATGCGAATATGTAACTTCTTGCGATAAAACGAAATATTTAACAACTTCATCAACATATTCACGTGCACATTTTGCAAGATTCTCATTTAATTTGAGATAATTAATTGAATTAAACAGGATATAATAATAGGATTTATACCTTTTTATATCTTTATCTAATTTTGTAAGCTTTTCATAATAACCGGCATTATCGTTATTTTGTAAGTTAAGAACCTCGGAGAATTCGGCTGATGACACTTTATTATATACTCTTTCTAATTCCTTTATTTTAAGGTAGGTTTCAATGATTGAACCGGCTTCTAAATCAATTTCGGCAAATCCGTCCAGAGCATTCTCCATAAGCGCTACTGAGGCATAATAATTATCAATCTGGTTTATTCTTTTATAAAATGTTTCTTTATCATTACTATTGGAATAGAAATTAATGTTTTCAAGTTTAATGATATATTCTTTATTATTTTCAAGAGTTTCGAAGGTAAATTCAGCCATGAACATATCTTTATCATCTATAGTAATTTCCTTAAAATTCAGACTCTCTACCTCGTTATTTTCATCAATAACAACAATCCTGAAGTCAGCTTTTTCAGGCATAAAAATATCGGAGATATCAATATTTTTGTAATAAACATCTCCTGTGCATTTTTCGCCAATTAATTCGGTATTAACGGTAAATGTATTGGCTGAAGTCTCACTGATGCTGTTATGAATGGAATAATGAAACGTAAAACTTGTATTATAAAGACCGGAGAGATTATATTTAGCTATTTCTTTAATAAAAAAATTATTGATTGAATGCTCGCCCGGTTGTGCTGATGTAAACTCAACTATAAAAGAATTATTTTCAGTACGGTCGTAAACTTTATCGGAGGTAAAAGCTATATTTTCTACTAAGAAAAATAGAATTAATATATTTAGTTTAATAATCCCCA
>JAIORT010000419.1 GCA_021107975.1 Bacteroidales bacterium
TGTTCTGTAATGGAATCTGTTTTACTTTCAACGCCTATATCTTTCCTGAATGTAAAAGAAGAAAGTGGTCATAAATCAGCAACAACTTTTATTAAATTAAAGAATAATATAGAAAGACCATTATCAGCAATACTTTCTTTGAATACAGTTGCACATACTATCGGAGCGGCAGGGGTTGGGGCACAAGCAACAAAAATGTTCGGTGAATTATATTTTGGTATTATTTCCGCTATGCTTACACTTTTGATATTAGTTTTTTCTGAAATAATTCCTAAGACGATTGGTGCAAGGTATTGGAGAAGATTGGCATTGGTTTCCGGAATAATTATCAATACTATGGTAATTATTACCTTTCCTTTAGTGATAATGACGGGTTACATAACAAGGCTATTTTCCAGGAATATAAATGAACTGTCCGTGAGTAGAGAAGAAATATCTGCGATGGCTAATATTGGAACAGAAGAAGGAATTTTTGATGAAAAAGAAAATAAAATTATTCAAAATTTAATTCGGCTTAAAACTGTAAAAGTTTCGGAAATAATGACGCCCAGAGTAGTTGTTACAGTAGCAGATGAAAACATGTCATTAAAAGAATTTCTTATAAAAAAGGAGTTTCTTTATTATTCACGCATTCCTATCTATTCAAAAAATAATGAAAATATTACAGGGTATGTTTTTCGTCAAACTGTATTTGAAAAACTTGCTGAAGAAGAAACTAATTTAAAACTTCGGGATATTTGCAGAGAAATTGTAGTTGTTCATGAATTTCAAACACTTTTGAACTTATGGGAAGTTTTACTCGAAAAAAAAGAACATATCGCGCTTATTGTAGACGAGTATGGTGGAATGGATGGAATTGTAACAATGGAAGATATAATTGAAACCGTATTAGGTTTTGAAATTGTAGATGAGAGAGATAGGATAATAGATATGCGACAGTATGCTCGTAAAAGATGGAATGAGCGAAAAGCTAAATATAATATTCTTGATAATTCAGAAAAATAATTTTATTTATGAATTTCGGATGAATTGCTTTTAGACAAGACTTGTGATGGAAGGTAATTATTGAATGACTGCTGTTAGTCTCAATTGAAATAAAAGAATATGAAACCAATTTTTCAATATATAATCGTTGAGACATTAAAACGTCAACTTAAAAATAAAAAGCAAAAACTTCCTTCAAAGCAATTTGAGAAGGAAATAATAAATGCAAAAGTTGAATTTACTCATTTAATTCGTGATAGCCTCTTTATTTTATTAGGAGTATTATCAGCCAGTTTTGGATTGAATGGATTTTTACTGCCAAATTCGTTTATTGATGGAGGTGTAATGGGAATTTCTCTTATTTCAACTGAACTGACAGGAATACCATTGTCAATATTAATAGTTGCAATAAACCTCCCCTTCTTAATTTTGGGATTTTCTACAATCAGCAGACAATTTGCTTTGAGAAGCATCATTGCAATTATATTACTTGCTGTTTCAGTTCATTTTATTCCGGTTACCATTATTACAAATGACAAACTACTTATTGCAGTTTTTGGTGGTTTCTTTTTAGGATTGGGAATTGGATTAGCAATTCGTGGTGGCTCTGTTATTGATGGAACTGAGGTATTAGCTGTTTTTATCAGCCGAAAAACTTCATTGACAATTGGAGACGTAATTTTAATATTTAATGTGCTTATTTTTTTGGTTGCAGCTTATGTATTTACAATTGAAATTTCGTTATATGCGATATTGACATATCTATCAGCATCAAAAATTGTTGATTTTGTTGTGTCGGGAATAGAAGAATATGTAGGTGTAACAATAATATCAGATAAAAACGAAGAAATCAGACTGGCGATAGTTGAAAAACTGGGAAGAGGATGCACCATATATTCCGGTAAAAGAGGGTATGGTAAACGAGGTGAAACTTTGAAACAAACTGAAATTGTTTATACATTGATAACAAGGTTAGAATTAGCAAAGCTACATACAGAAATAGACAAAATTGACAAAGATGCATTTGTTGTGATGCATAGTATAAAAGATGCAAAAGGAGGTATGATAAAAAAAAGACCGATGAAATGAAAACATTTGAAAATGACATGTTGCAACTGTTTCGTTAAACCGAAAAGCACGTTGTGGAATCAGCCTGATCACCCGGAGGTATAAAATCGTCGGCTTGCCATGTAAAGAAATACGATGTGAGGGCAATAATCAGTATAATTGAAAATAATATCAAAAACAGCCCTATTAATAAATACTCGGCAAATTAAATGGAATAAAAATTTCTCTTAGCGCCTCAAATTATTTTTTAGCCAAAAAGCTCTTTTTTCGCCACTAAACTTGTCCGTATGGAGGCACTAAATCACAAAATTCCACTAAAGTTATCTAATTTAAATTCAATGTTTTGTGTATTTTAGTGACTTGGTGTTTTTGTGGCATTTTTTATTTCTTTGGCTTTTTATACTAAACTCAATAATAGTTTTTGCACAGACTGACGCTAACGAAATATTTCTAAAATAGTTAGCTTGAATAAATAGTTTACTTTTGACATTCGATTACAGGTTAATAACAAATTAAATTTATTTAACATGAAAAGAGTTATAGTTTTTCTTTCCTTAGTGCTTTTTACAACAACAGGTCTATTAGCCCAAAATCGGTATAATACTATCTTCTACACAGAAAATGGTGAAATGTTCTGGATAATTCTTAATGGTGTAAGACAAAATGAGAATGCCGAAACCAATGTAAAAGTTACCGACTTAAATGCATCCATGTACCAATTGAAAGTACTTTTTGAGGATACAACCCTGGGAGAAATTGACAAAACATTATTAATGCCGGAATCTTCAGCAGAAATAACATATCGCATACGGCAGAATAAAAAGGGTGAGTATGTGGTGAAATACTTTACTGATACTCCATTACATACAACAGCAACGCAAACTTCAGGGCAACACACTGTCTCCTTTTTGTCTTCCAATCGCTACCCTGTCAATCCATGGGAACAAACTTCAGTAACAAGTACCACGACAACAACTACTAATCCCCCTGACAACGTAGAGAGCCATATAAATATGAATATTGGGGAAAATGGGGTTAATGTTGATGTTAGTATTAATGATCCTCAAGTGTATAGTGAAACAACCGTAACTACATCTACAACAACTATTAGCACTGTCGCAAGTCCTGATCATTATGTGATGAATGGTTATGGAGGTCCTATCGGTTGTCCATGGCCCATGGAAGAACAAGACTTTTATCAGGCTAAGCAAACCATAGCCTCAAAAACCTTTGAGGATAGCAAGTTGCAAATTGCTAAACAAATAATTAGTTCTAATTGCTTATTTGCAGATCAGGTAAGAGATATTATGACATTATTTGAATTCGAAGATTCCCGACTTGATTTTGCGAAGTATTCTTATGCAAGGACTTATGATCAGGGAAACTATTTCAAAGTTAATGATGCTTTTGAGTTTGAGTTAAGTATTGAAGAATTGAATGATTTTATTGATCACAATAAGTAACTAATTTTCGCTAACAAGAAAGTAAAAAAATCATTAAAACGCTTTTTACTTCAGCCGTCAGCGTCAATCCTACATATTTCGGGAAATAAATGTTTCGACCTAACCTGATTAATTCATAGCGCCATAAATGGCAAGTTACATGTTATTCAGCAATCGCTTACT
>JAIORT010000718.1 GCA_021107975.1 Bacteroidales bacterium
TTGCACATAACGGCAAAGACGTATGGTAGGAAAAAATCATAGAATTCTTTGCGGAAAGATTATTAACAGGTCGCGAAAAATTTTCAGACCCTATATAGTAAAAGGGCAATGGAATTATTGCCTGGTATTTGGAGGGTTCGATTGAATTAAGGGCACTTTTAAAATCATTATCTAAGCATTTCTCATGGAATAAATTTGGAAACATGGTTACAAGCCCGGAAGTTTCTTTATGGTATGATATCCCTTCGATAAAATACAGCAACGGAGCGATAATTATTAAAGAATACGCTAAAAAAATATGTTTTTTCTTCAGAAGAAGTTTTGCTATGTTACTAAGAATAACCATACTTATAATTGAAATCGCAAAAAAGAAAAACCAATCGAAACGACCGGTTGCTCTGAATTGCTTGACAACAGGAAACAAGTCTAATAAAGCAGGAAAAAGCTTAAACGGAAATCCAAAAGCAAATATCAGTAGAATTATACTTGCCCAAACAGTAATTCTTAGGTTTTTATCAGGTAAGTATTTTTTATTAAAAACGAATATCCCGCTCCTGAAAAGGTTCTTTAATGAATTACATAGAATAAATAATATAACAATAAGACTTGTTATCCCTATATATGCCCATGCCTCCCACTCCTGGTCAATAAAAAATAATTTATCTAAAAGAGGTTTTAAGGGTGGATGATTTGGTAAAACAATATCATCCGGTTCGGCATTATGCAGAAAAAAACCTGACGGATTAGTAGTCCTGCCGGTATGTGTATCGGTAATAAATACAAACGACCTGAACACCAATACTGGAATTATGACCCAAAGTATAAGGCGATAATATGTCTGGAATTTATTGAAAGCCGTCCTGAAATTCATTAATGTTTGAATCAGCCAAAAACAAAACACAAATAAGACAGCCATTATTCCCAAATACGCATGAATAAAAAACCAAAATATAATATGAAGCATAAGAAGCGCCGTCCATTTTTTTTGGTTAGCGCCGGTATAACTTTTTAATGTCAGAATAAATGTTAAAGGAATAAAAAAACTATATGAAAGTGAAATATGTCCGGTCATTCTGAACACCTGCGGAGCCATTACTGTTATTCCTAAAGCTCCCAGTATGCCAATAATATTATTGACTTTATACATCTGAAAAATATATAAAAGCAAAACAGCGGTGATAAAAAATGAAAAAATCATAAAAAAATTAATTACACCGATGCTGTATTCGGGAAGTTCAGGAAAAAATGATGATAAATATTTAACACTTGTACAAATAACCGGATGACAGTCGGTATATAAAAAATGTTCTCCGTAAGGATAGTTCATGCCTTCAAAATTGATATAAGAACTATCATTTTTAATATGACAGGCATAGGTATAATAGTTTTTTATTGCATCGCCGCTTACGCTAAACAAAAATTTATTAGGGGATATAAATGTTTTTCCATAAAATGAAAATACAAAAGCAGCTATTAAGACAAGAAGAATGAAATACGATAATTTTTTACCGAAGTCGAAAATTTTAATCATTATCAGATTGAAAGGTGTATAATTATAATAAAGTATTATGCAAAAATAATAAAAAACGATCGATCGAATTTCCCAATTTACATTATCCGGGCTAAAAACCTTTCAACATATCTCACAATTATTATAACTTTGCAAAAAACAAAGTTTGAATGTTTATTACCAGGCAAAATATACCTCGATGGCTCATCTTTCTGATCGACATTTTTATAGTTTTATTTTCAATTATCCTTGCATATCTGTTACGATTTAATTTTCATATTCCTGAGATTGAAATAAAACATATACCACAGGTACTTGCCATTGTTATAGGAATCAGGGCGCTCAGCTTTATTATTTCCAAGACTTATGCCGGTATTATAAGATACACAAGTACGGAGGATGCGGTAAGGATATTTCTTGTAATACTTTCGGGCAGTATTTTATTTGCGGTAGCTAATCTTATCTCTTATTATTTTATTAATGAAAGCTATATCATACCTTTCTCAATAATAATAATTGAGTTTATTACAGTGATTTTTGCCATGATCACTTTCAGGATACTTGTTAAAATTGCATACTTAGAACTGATAAATCCGTCAGGAGAAAAGACTAAAGTAATAATATACGGAGCAGGTGAAGCGGGTTTGATAACTAAACGTGCACTCGACAGGGATGTTGGAACACGAAATAAAGTAACAGCCTTTATTGATGATGATAAAAATAAGCAGGGGAAAAAGCTCGAAGGTGTGAATATTTACAGCTTCGAAAAAATGAATGAATTGCTGGAATCTGATACAATTGACAATATCATTATTGCAGTTCAGAAACTAAAGCCCGAAAAAAAACAAGCCATCGTTGATGTGTGTCTTGCTTATGATACTAAGGTACTGACTGTGCCTCCTGTTACTAATTGGATTAATGGAGAGCTAAGCTTTAACCAGATCAAAAAAATAAAAATTGAAGACCTGTTGGAGCGGGATGAGATAAAATTGGATGTGAAAGAAATAAGACAGGAATTGACCGGAAAAGTGATATTGATCACTGGCGCTTCGGGTTCAATAGGAAGTGAATTAGTGCGACAAATCCTGAATTTTAATCCAAAAAAAATTGTTCTTATCGATCAGGCTGAGAGCGCTTTGTTTGTCCTGGAAGTTGAATTAACAGAAAAATATCCATCAGGGAATTTCGAAATCGTTATTACTGATATTTGCAATAAAGTAAGAATAGAAAATGCCTTTAAAATTTTCCAGCCTGAAATCGTTTACCATGCTGCTGCTTATAAACATGTTCCGATGATGGAGAACAATCCGTCGGAAGCGCTATATACAAATATTAAAGGAACGAAGATAGTGGCTGACCTGGCGATGAAATATGGAGTTCAAAAATTTATTATGATATCTACTGATAAGGCTGTAAACCCTACCAGTGTGATGGGAGCTTCCAAAAGGATTGCTGAAATTTACACGCAATCGTTAAACCAGAAAAACGGAACTAAGTTTATTACAACACGTTTCGGAAATGTGCTTGGATCCAATGGCTCTGCTGTAACTCTTTTCAGAAAACAGATAGAGAAAGGAAGTCCGGTAATGGTTACGCATCCGGAAGTTATCCGTTATTTTATGACAATAACTGAAGCCTGCCGACTGGTACTGGAGGCTGGAATGATGGGAAAAGGTGGCGAGATTTTCCTGTTCGACATGGGTAACCCCGTGAAGATAGTTGACCTTGCCAAAAAAATGATAGCATTGTCGGGTTTAGAGATTAATAAGGATATCCAGATTAAGTTTACGGGACTTCGCCCGGGTGAAAAGCTTTATGAGGAGCTTTTAAATAACGAAGAAAACACACTCCCTACGCACCATCCGCAGATCATGATCGGAAAAGTAAGAAAGTATGATTTTAATAAAGTTTGTAAAGAAATTGAAGAATTAATCTCTCTTTTCGATAAGCAGGATAATACTGTCATTGTCAGGAAAATGAAGCAGATAGTACCGGAATATAAAAGTCAGAACTCGGTCTTTGGAAAGCTGGATGACTGAATATATACTAATTCTGTATAGTTGCCTTGTTGACAATGATTGTGAAAATTATGCACAGAGGTGTTAATGTTTTTCTTTTAGCTTTCTCTCTAATTCTTCAATCCGTTTATCT
>JAIORT010000872.1 GCA_021107975.1 Bacteroidales bacterium
TATAACCTTTGAACAGGTAACCCAACAACATTAAAATACGAACCCTCAATTTTTTCTATTCCAATGTACCCGATCCATTCCTGTATGCCATAGGCGCCGGCTTTATCATAAGGTTTGTAGTGTTCAATATAATGGTGGATTTCTTCGGGGGTTAGGTTCTTAAAATAAACCTTTGTAATTGAGTGGAATGATTTAAGTTTATTTTTTGTCCGTAAACTCACACCGGTAATAACTTCATGCACATTACCCGAAAGAGTTTGCAATATTCTGACTGCATCGTTATAATCAACGGGTTTAGGTAATATCTGACCATTTTGCCACACAATTGTATCAGCAGTAATGATTAAGCAATTTTTATACAGGTTTTTGAAATCATAAGCTTTAGCTTTTAATTCGCTTAAATAAATAGCTATGTCTTTTCCCTTTAAAGAGGCTGGATAGGTTTCATCAATATCAATACTCATAACTTCAAAGTCAAGCCCTAATTCTTTCAGTAGCTGTTGCCTTCTCGGTGATTGAGAAGCCAGGATGATCCTATATTTTTTTGCTAATTCACTTAACATAAAACAGTAAACACTAAACACTTATACAAAACAACTGCATTGACAAAATTCCTGCAACCATAATAATCTTGGTTGTGTTGCTCAGGAAATGGAAATCTTCTTTTTCTCTTGCTTTAAATGTGTTGTAAAGCAGGTATATAAACAGTGATTGAACTGCGATCATCAGATACCAAAAAACCAAATAGAGTTCTTTCATGTAAAGAGAATATTGCGCAAATGCCAGCAGTAAAATACTTATTACGATTATACCGGTTGCTGTTCCTTTTGCTTTGTTTATTGTCGTAACAATTGGCAGGGTCCGGTAGCCTGCTTTCCTGTCGCCTTCAATATCTTCGATGTCTTTAATAATTTCTCTTATCAATGAAACCAAAAAAGCAAACAAAGCATAACCCGATACGATCAGGCTGATAATTTGCAGGCGGTTCATCACATCTACGTATATTAATGGTTCTGCCCTCAAGGCAAAAAATTCAAACAACCAAACGATAAGGATCACCATAGCGGAAAGTAAAGATATTACTATATTTCCCCAAAGAACCGTTTTCTGGTACCTTGCAGAGTAAAACCAAAGCATCATGGCAATCGCAATATAAATAAAGCCCAGCATTATATAATTCACTTTAATACTCAGATAAAAACCCATTAAAACTCCGGGAACCGTTAGCGCCCAATACAGATAACGAGCAGTTTGGGATGAAATGGATTTCCCGATGAGGATTTTACCGGGTTTATTTATCTTATCAGTTTCCAGGTCATACAAATCATTGAGAATATAACCACCCGCAGCAATTAAAATGGTTGATAGTACAAGAATGACGAAATCGAATTCTGAAAGGGCAGGGCTGACATATTCAAGTCCGTAAAAAGTCCTTATCACGCAAAACCGTAAAAGATATTGTGTAAGAATAATGATAATCAGGTTTGGAATGCGGATTATTTTTAAATAAGGTGACATAATTATATTGCAAATTTAAAACTAAAAAAAATCTTAAAAATTCTACAACGAGGATTTCAATAAAATCACAAAATTTCAAGACATCCGATTTCTTTATAATTGTCGTTAATAATAAATTCAGAAATTAACTCGAAATTTTGAATAAGAATGATAATTAAGTTGTTGGTTGATGTATTTCCAAACCTTAACCAAATAATTTTTGGGGGGTAACCTTTTATAAGATTTATGTCATAGAAATCAGAATCAAAAGTTACTATGCAGTAATTATTTTTTTTTGCATATTCCCATATTTCCTTATCGGTAGAATTTTCAAGGGCTAATTGCCTAACATGTCGGGCTTCAGGAAATATCTTTTTAATTTTATTAATAACCCTGAACGAAATATTTTGATCGAAAAGAAGTTTCATAAAGCAATTCTGACTTTATGTTCTTTATCCGCAGCAAAAGATAAGCATGCTCTGATGTCTTCCTGGGTTAGCTCAGGGAAATCATTTAAGATTTCTTTATTAGTCATTCCGGAAGCTAACCAACTCAATACATCATAAACACTAATTCTCATACCCCTGATACAAGGTTTCCCAAATCTAATGTTGGGATCAATTGTTATTATTTCTGAATAATGTTCCATTATAAATACATAATAAAAATAAAACAAATTTACTAATATTTTCTAATTCACCATAAAAATCCATCATCTGTCATCCATTTCTCCTGCACCTTAAGGGTTTGTTCTATTACATCCCGAACACAGCCTTTGCCACCTTCATAATTTGAAATATATTTTGATATGGCTTTTATCTCCGGTGCTGCATCAGCCGGGCAGCATGGCAATCCGGCTTCCTTCATTGCTATAAAGTCAGGGATATCGTCGCCCATGAATAAAACATTTTCAGGTTTTAAATTTTTTTCTTTCATGTAGTTTCTGAAAACCTCAAGCTTATTATCTACACCGAGAAAAAAATCTTTAATCCTTAAGGCTTCAAATCTGTTTGCCATTGACTTTGAAATTCCACCTGAGATAATTGCAACATTAAACCCTGATTTTACGGCTAATTGCAAAGCATACCCATCTTTTACATTGGCTGTTCTCAACGCTTCGCCATCAGGTTGAAGGATTACAGTGCCGTCGGTCAGCACGCCGTCATAATCAAAAATAAATGTATTTATGTTTTTTAAAAGACTTTTATAATTATTCATTTTTTTTTCTTAGAATTTCATTACTAATAATAAGATATAAATTTTTATATTCAGGGTATTTTTCTAATAAATCCAAATGCATTTCCATTATCTTATGGTCTCCTCTTGTTGCAGGTCCGGTTTGGGCTTGCAATGGTTTTACCGTTTGTACTTTTTCGGCTGTTTCCATGATTAAGGGTTTTAAAAGATCAAAATCCATATTATTATCCTTTACAAGGGTCTCAGCTATTGAGTACATAAAATTAGGGAAGTTGCTGGCAAAAACAGCAGCTAAGTGAAGAATTTTCCTTTGTTCCGAATTAATGAAAAAAACCTTATCTGTAAGCGACAACGCCAGATGTTTCAATAATTCAAGGTTGTAATTAGTATTCGCTTCAATACAAAGAGGGATTTTGCTAAAGTTCAAATCATGGTCTTTTGAGAATGTCAGCAATGGATAGAACACTCCAAAGTTTGTGCTGCATTGCCCAAGAACATTCATAGTAACAGAGCCGGAGGTATGAACAATAAGTTTATTCTTTATCACTAATGCTCTGACAATTTCAGTTAAAACATCGTCTTTCACTGCAATGATGTAAAGGTCGGCTTTATCAGTAATCTTACTCAAATCAGTGCAATAATCCGTTTGAACCAGGTTTGCCAGAATCTTTGCAGAATCAATTGATCTGCTATATATTTGCATGATCTCTTTACCGGCATGTTTTAGTGCAATTGCCAGATGTGTGGCTAAGTTACCCGCTCCGATTAATACTATTTTTTTGATTTCCGACAAAGCTGCAATAATTTGCAGGCGAAATTACTAATTTTTCAATCGGATTATACTATTGCGGAACAGGTTTGCAAAATTATAAAGGGACTGTTGCAACGCATAACTAATTCTAAACAGCTATCCCCAATAGTTATCGGGGTCGCATACTTGTTAAGA
>JAIORT010000735.1 GCA_021107975.1 Bacteroidales bacterium
GTGTCCGTCCACAAAGTCTATAATTGAAATATTTTTGACACTAATTGCACTAATTTTCACTAATTTAATTCGTGTAAATTGGTGAAATTCGTGTCTTCTTATAAGTTTATGGACAGGCACTAATTGGACAGATTGATTAAAATAACAAAATGATATAAATTGAACTAAATTAAATCAAATGAAAAATCAAAGAATTCTATTTTTATGTTTTATAATTACAATTTTTATGTTTTTGGCATGTTCCAAAGATGAAGTAGTTAATGACATAACAAGTACAAATAATGTAAGCATTGGTCATATAGATGACACTCTGGGAATTTCTATCGTTGCTGTAAATGCAACTGCTTCAGATCAAAATACAAATGTTAACTTCACAAAAGACACTATTGATGTTAGTCTCTCGGTTACCGGTTATAGCAATGGTGAAGCAACTATTACATTTAGTAATGAAGCAATGGATAGCAAAATCTTCTTTCTCAATAGTAATCAATCGATTGGTCAGGAGCCGCTTTTATTTACACCGACACTTGTAAATGTTAATGTAGGAACCGGCTATACTGGTACGGTTGCACTTGCAGCAATTTCAAGATAGATATCAATGTTTACACTTTTTTCAGCTTCCATTTTCCTTTCATAAAAAGATACGCAGCCAAAATCGTCATCATAGTCTCGGCAACCACAATTGCATAATAAACGCCCGTTTCTCCTATCCCCGATGTTATTGCAAACAAATAAGCCAAAGGTATTTCAAGCAACCAGAAGCAGAAAAGGTTAATTTTGGTTGGAGTAACAGTATCCCCTGCTCCATTAAATGCCTGAACCAATACCATTCCCAATCCATAAGCAACAAAACCATAACTGATAATCCTTAAACATAAAGCACCGCTTTTAATAACGAGAATATCATTTATAAACAATTGAATAAACATTGACGGGAATAAAATAAAAATTAGGCTAACTGTTCCCATAAAGATCATATTGACTTTTCCGGTTGCCCAGACAGATTTTTCAGCCCTTTCCGGATTTTTTGCCCCCAGGTTTTGACCAACCAGTGTTGCCGAAGCATTGCTGATGCCCCACGAAGGTAATAATGAAAAAATAATGACCCTCAAGGCTATAGTGTAACCGGCTAAAACTTCGCTTCCGAATTCAGAAATAATCCTTACCAGACCAATCCAGCTTGAAGTTGCAATGATGTTCTGTCCTATCCCGCCCAATGAAAGTTTAACAAGCTGTTTTATAGTTTTAAAATGTATTGAAATATCCTTTACTGATAATTTCACTCTTCCTTTCCCTGAGAACAACAGGTAGAACTGATAACCAACAGCCAACCCTCTTCCTATATTTGTGGCTATGGCAGCACCCATAATACCTAATTCGGGGAATGGTCCAATTCCAAAGATTAACATAGGATCGAGGAAAAGATTAATAATATTCGCTATCCATAAAACTCTCATAGAAATTGCTGCATCACCGGCACTTCTGAATACCGCGTTGATTATAAAAAGCAACATGATAACAACATTTCCACCTAACATTACAGCCGTATATCCCCACATTGAAGAATACATTTCTTCTGTAGCCCCCATAACCTGAAGAAGCTCAGAAGCATATATTATTCCCGGGATTGCTATTACAAGTGAAACTAAAAGTCCGGTTAATATCGACTGAAATGCTACTTTTGCAGCTTCTTCAGGTTTTTTCTCCCCTATTCTTCTTGAGACCAATGCAGTAGTTGCCATACTTAAACCAACACCTATTGCATAAACTATTGTAACTATTGATTCGGTAATACCGACTGTTGCAACAGCATCAGCCCCTAACCTCGAAACAAAGTATATGTCAACAACAGCGAATACGGATTCCATTACCATTTCGAGAACCATTGGTACCGAAAGCAGGAAAATTGCCCTGCGCAAGCTTCCGGATGTAAAATCCTGTTCAGTACCTGTGATAGCTTCCTTTATATCTGTTAAAAAATTATTCATAATTTTTCTTCCTAAATATTAATAAATAAAATAATTAATTGAATTGTTATGCGTGAAATCCGCATAGAAATTTTAATCAGGATGCCTGTTTTCCGGAAGCCAGAAATCAACAGGCAATTAGAGACACACGGTAATGACAAAAGTTTTCATCAGTGTAATTATTAAATGAGAGTTGCAAAAATAAACTAAATATTAATTAAACCGATGAAGAATGTATAAAATATTTCCGTGTTAATAAACGGGTATTTCCGGTTATACTCGGTTATTAACATGGCTATACAGTAATACCTGTTTATATTTGCAAAACATCATAAATGAAAAAGATTTTATCCAACGGAGTAAACTCATTTGAGTACACTGAACATATTGCAGATTAGTTCACCGGGTGATATGATAAATTTATAAAATTATCTTTGCATCATTAAAAAATATGTATTTTAGCAAACGTATAACCACCATTAACAAGATGGCAACAGGAAACCAAAACTTATATCTCTTTAAAACACAAAGGTTTAATTTGGAAGGCAACTTTGCCCAAAGTGGAAATAAGAGCCAGTGGGTGGTGGTTATCCTGTAGTTGGGTGTAATTTAAACAAAACCTCAGTAAAATACCTAAATATGAAAAATTGTTTTGTATTAATGCCATTCTCAAAGACTTCTTTTAATAAGAATGGAAATAGAATTGAAATATGTGAGAAAGAGTGGAATTGGATATTCGACAATTGGATTAAAAAATCGGTGGAATCATACTCCAAAGAAGATATACTATGTACTCGTTCTGAATTAATTCCTGGTAATTTCGTCAAAGGAATAATTGAAAATATTATTAACTCAGATGTTGTAATCGCAGATATCACAGGAAATAAGCCCAATGTTTACTATGAATTGGGTATAAGACATGGACTCAAAAATGGAAATGTAATTATCACTCAAGATAAGGAATCTATTCCATCTGATTTAAGTAATTACTTCTGTTATTGTTATCATTATTCATCAAAAAACTTCGAAAATGAAATCTATTTCAAAGATTTTGAAAAGAATATGCATAATCTTTTAGACTCTGTATTCAGTGAAACTATTTCACCGGACAATCCTGTTGCAGATTTCAAACAAAACTCAGAGGAATCGATGAAATTTCTATCGAATACAGAATTCAAAAAATTAATTAAGATTTCTCCTAAAGATCATCAAGGGTTAGATTTTGCATTTAGTATATATAAAGATGGATTCTCATGGATTTATGGGTTAGGTGTAAAACTTATTAATGATTTGAATTCAAATCTCTCAAACGAGAACAAAGCTGAAAAGATAACGTCGTTTCTTTTTGTTCTCAAAGAAACATTCGCAGATAAAGAGCAAATCAAACATTTTAGTTTATATCCTCGATATCAAAAAAATTTCTCACAGAATTATAGAATATTAAGCTTGCATTTAAATGAAATCAAATTAGAATTAATAAAAAAACTACACCCAACAATGCATCATACCGCATGCCGCGCTCAGTAACGGTTTGACAGTTTAATATTAAATTATTAACTTCGTGACAATTTTAAAACAGATTAACAAAACGCAGCGGCACGACGGCATATGCGGTACGTTATGTTCAATTTAAAGATTTACGTTACAATAATGAGATTTATTTTCAGGATTA
>JAIORT010000913.1 GCA_021107975.1 Bacteroidales bacterium
AATTAATTTCGCATAATCCAATCTTAAAATTTGAATCAGATGAACATCGACAAAATGAATGAAGAAGATCGTATCAGGGAAGCTATAAAGAATAAAACATGGAACGAGCAAATGACAACCGATTCATGGGCAGTTTTCAAGATTATGTCGGAATTAGTTGACGGCTTTGAAACTATGGCAAAGATAGGACCTTGCGTTTCGATTTTCGGTTCTGCGCGCTGTAAGCCCAGCAGTCAGCATTACCGGCTGGCAGAAGAAATTGCATACCAATTGACTAAAAAGGGCTTCGGTGTGATCACCGGTGGCGGACCAGGTATTATGGAAGCTGCTAATAAAGGCGCTCATTTTGCCGGTGGAAAATCAGTTGGTTTAAATATTGCGTTACCTTTCGAGCAAATAGCTAACCCATTTATCGACACTGATAAATTCATAAACTTTGACCATTTCTTCGTACGAAAAGTGATGTTCATGAAATATTCGCAGGGTTATATTGTTTTACCCGGCGGTTTTGGCACTCTTGACGAACTGTTCGAAGCCATCACATTGATACAGACGCACAAGCTGGTCAGTTTCCCGATTGTACTTGTAGTTAGTGATTACTGGGACGGACTTATAAACTGGGTAAAAGAAAGAATGCTCAAAGAAGAAAAAATAAACCAGAAAGAGCTTGATATTTTTTCAATTGTTGATACGCCGGAAGAAGCCGTTAAAGTAATCGAGAATTTTTATAAGAAATATGACCTTAAGCCGAACTTTTAGTAGGATTGAGGATCCATCAGGATGCACATCACAGTTTATAACTGAAAAAAATAAGGTTTTTAAAATCTAAAATCTAAAATCGTAAATCTTAAATTTTTTCACTCCGGTACTTGTGAGCTGCTTCCTATGTTTGGGAGCCATATTTCATTTTTATCGGAATTATTAACCTGTCGGTTCAGATTAAAATCACCTTCCTTATAACCTGCCTCTCCGGCTTGTGGTTCCCATACGCCTGTTTTATCATCATTATTTATTGAACCCGTTGCCAGTCCGTCGCCACCTGTCATACCATAAACTCCGTTTCCAAGGTCTTTATGCCCATTGGCTCCGCCAAAGGCTTTATCAATAGCATCGGTAAAATTATATTCATAAACTCCGCCTGTCTCTGTAACGGGAAAAGCTGACATCACCGGGATATGGTTCCTGTGATATACTAAAATAAACAGGTTATTTTTGATGTTTACATTAAATTCCATATCACTGCTCCCATCAATCCTAACAACCGTTCCATCCTTCTTTAAAAATGCTGATTGTCGGGCAATAACCGTAGCGATTGTGGCTGTCTCTGCTGTGCTATCGGTTTCCCTGAGTTCAAGCAAAACCCAATCCACAATATCCTGATTAGGAATGCCGGTTACTGTCTCTGTCCCATTGTAATTCCACGGATTTACAGAATAGGGTTGTGAAAGCGGAAGAACGGCGTTCAAATCCGTGTTCATATCCGTTCCGTTAAAGGGTCCTTCGAGCATAACTTTTAAATCAACTTTTGTAATATCATAACCAAAAGCTTTAATGCACAAGTCAAATTCATTTACAGTTCCTAATCCTGCTGCCTCCCACACAACTGCATCTTCACTGGTCCAGCATTTTCCGGTTTCAAGAACAGGATTGGTATAGCCCGGATCAACACCTTCAACAGCGATAGGATAATCACAACCGGGAGAATTATATTTTACTTTAATGTAAAAATCATCTCCGTTGTTTATTCTCAAAGGTTCAGGTAGTTCGAGCGACCAGAAACCCGGATAATCACAATACTGTTCCGGAATGGAAGTTAAGATGTTTGATAGGTTCGCACCATCAAAATCATCATAGATTTCCACTTCGAGATATGAACCGAAAGAAACCGTGTAAGTTCCGATTTTGTTTAAAAACTTATCGCCTTGTGCCACATATTTTACTAAGGCATAAGCAATAGAATCTTCATACCCCACAAAGGGCCAGCCACCGATTGTATCATATTGGTAAATATACAATTCAGCATTATACTCCTCTCGTTCAGACCAGATGGCATTGTATTTCAGAACCAGACTATCCTGGTATGCAATGTAAAAAAATCCATCCTCACCAAAGCCGGTTCCGTATTCATTTTTTGCTATCCAGGCACCCTGACCGCAGGCGGTTGATAAGGTATCATTCCATCCTACAATTGCAATTGCATGTGTTGTAGATAAGCCTCCCTGATAACAATAAGTGTAATGATTATTAATCCATTGATAACCTCCGGATTCAGACCTGTATGTATTATAAACGGCGCCCGTATTCATAATGGTTTCTTTGAACGCATCATGGTCTTCGGGCAAATACCTTGCAATTGGAATATAAGCATTTGGTGTTAAGCCTCCGGTGCAACTGCCGTTTGTCGGGATGTATGGATCATCAGCTTCCGGGATGGGACCGGAGCCTCTTACCAAATATGCCGTTGACATGAAATGATGACCCCACTGGCACGGAAGAGGTTCAAACCCATGACAATTTTTTAAATTATTTTCCGACAAATCATAATCTCCTAATCCCATCACTTTCCAAACCGATTCAATTGAACCGTAAGTAGCAAATGCCCAGCAGGCGCCACAACTTAACTGATGTTTTACCGATGTTAATAATGATGTTCCTTCGGGACCGGCTGTACGCATATCATAAACAACCGGAAAGGACTTTGGTGAAGAACCTTTTTTCTTTTTGAAATACTTATCAAAATTCAATTCATAAGGGGAAGGCGCTGCAAACATTTCTGTTTCTCCCGATTCGTATTCTTCGATGAACTTTAAATAATCAGGATTTACAGGTGCTTTTAACAGTTTGCTTTGTGAAAAACCTGATACGGTTAAAAACGCTAAGGATAATGTTAGTATGATTTGTTTCATCTGTTATGAGTTGCACTTTTATTGTCTTTGAAGTTCCAGTTTATTAAAGGCAAAGATCTTTTTTCATTTTTATTCCATAGTCCGAATTGGAAGCCTCTTAGTTTTTTAGTCTTGTTCACAATTCCGATTTGTATTCCTTTAGTTACGGCACTATGATTAACAAACCCAATTGATATACCGTTAATTTGTTCGTATAAATTCCAAAGTAAGTTAAGTGATAGACCATTTATTTTCTTTCCCATGCTCATCCAAAGTGAAAATGAAATACCATTAACTTGGTCTGTAAATGTCCCAAATGGTGAAATTAAAAGTCCATTATGGATTGCTCTTTTTGGTAGCGTATCATTAAAATTTCCAATGTCATTATTGTCTGTTGAATGGAAATCTCTAAATTTCATTTTATTGATATAGAAAGTCTGAAAAAATCCTTGTCCTAATATTTGGAAGTTTAGTCCGTGCGAAAGCTTTGTATAATGTCTATTGCAAATTGCTTCTGAGCCAACTGGTCCAATTGCTATTCCATAAATATTAGTTGCTGCTGATGGAATTAACCAAATTACAAATCGATCAGTTTTCTTTTTGTCAAGTTTTAAAGTGTCATTTTGCGAAAATGAAAAAATTGCAGAGCATAGTATTAATATTAAAATCGTAATTCTCTTCATTTCTCAGTGTTGCACATAACCCTTATATTAAACTAATAAATCGTAATTGGGTTTCAAATTCTCCATAGCAC
>JAIORT010000027.1 GCA_021107975.1 Bacteroidales bacterium
CCGAACAGGTTCCTGCTTCATTTTGGAGAACCAAGCAGTATTGATGAAAATAATCAGTTTTCTGTCAGGATATATTCTAATGAAGATGTTGTTTATGTACAACAACCGGCAGGTATGCAGGGTGAGATTATTATTTACGACATGGTAGGTCGGGAAATACTACGTAAGGAAACCGGTGATAAAACATTGAGCCTAATTAAAGTAACCAATGGAATCGGGTATTATCTTGTGAAAGTACAAACAGAACAGTTTCTTGTGGTAGAAAAAGTATTTATCAGGTAAATACCATTTAATTTTTAATATAAAAATGCCTTTTGAAAATTTCAGGAGGCATTTTTTATTTTGCTTTTCAAAATTTTTTACCACAGATGAACACAAATTAACACAGAGAAAAATTTAAGTATTAAACCTAAAACCTTCTCCCTGTTTTATTGGAAGGAGGCTTTTATTTTTATATTATTTTTGCAGAAAATAAATATTTAATTAATACCCTGTATTAATTTTTCGCATCCGGAAAATAATCTGCCATAATTCTTTGTATAAATAACCTAAATATAAAATATTATGAAAACAAACTACTTTTTAAGTTTATTAATTACTTTATCCTTGTTTACTTTTACAGGATATAGCCAGATCAGTCAGGGTGGAACTCCACTAAGTTTTTCATCGAATATATTATCGGAGAGTTTTGAAGTGATAGATTTACCGGCGCCTGATATTACGCAATTTCAAGCGGAAGACGAAGACAATGATAAAAATAATTTTCCACAGCGTATAGCAACCAACGTTCCTGTATTTATTAATATTCATAATTCGGGAAACTGGGAGAATCTTAAAACAGGCGGCAGAATATGGAGAGTAAAATTTATTTGTGAAGGCGCTCTTGCCCTTAACGTTCAGTTTGATCAATTTTATTTGCCCGATGGAGGACAATTATTTCTTTATAATCACGACAAAACACAAATATTAGGTGCATATACAACCGTCAATAACAATGAATCTGGTATATTTTCCACCGAACTTATTGAAGGGGATGAAATAACAATTGAATATTATGAACCGGAAAAAATAACGGAACTTGTTGAATTAAGTATATCGGATATTGCTTATGCTTACCGTAATGTTTCTTATGTTTTTCAAAATACAGAAGATTTTGGCGACTCCGAATGGTGCGAAGTAAATGTAAATTGTTCCCCGGAAGGTGATAACTGGCAGGATGAAAAAAGAGGCGTTGCCAGGATTTTATTTAAGGATGGTGCTTGGTGGTATTGGTGTACAGGATCACTTATAAATAATACACTTGTAAATGGTACTCCGTATTTCTTAACTGCCGATCATTGCGGAGGCACGGCATCAGCGAGCGACAGGAATCAATGGATATTTTATTTTAATTTTGAATCTTCCGGCTGCTCAAACCCAGGAAGTTCACCGGGATACAACTCAATTTACGGGGCAACATTAAAATCGAGAGGAGATATTGACGGTGGTTCCGACTTTCAATTAGTTCAGTTAAATAGCACACCACCATCTTACTATAATGTTTATTACAACGGCTGGGACAGATCAGGTTCTTCAAGCTCAAGTGGAGTTGCTATACATCATCCCGCAGGAGATATTAAAAAAATATCAACTTATAATTCAACATTAACATCCGCAACCTGGAATGGCAGTGGACACATTGGTGCCACTAATGCCCATTGGCGAGCCTATTGGATCGCTACTACCAATGGACATGGAGTGAATGAAGGCGGATCATCAGGTTCTCCTATTTTCAATAACTCAGGCAGAGTGCTCGGTACTTTAACAGGTGGTTCCTCCAGTTGCAGCCACCCAACCTGGCCTGATTTATATGGTAAGTTTTCTTATCACTGGCAGTCAAATGGCACCAGCTCTTCGGTACAGTTAAAACCCTGGCTCGATCCGAATAATTCGGGAGTTACTTATTTAAACGGTTATGATCCTAATGCTGCTAATCCGCCAGTGGCAGACTTTATTGCTGATAATACAAGCCCCGCTGTTGGTCAAACAGTCAATTTTACCGATCTTTCAACAAACAGCCCCACATCATGGTCGTGGTCATTCACTCCTTCAACAATAACTTATGTTGGGGGCACAAATCAGTATTCTCAAAACCCGCAGGTCGAATTCTCAGCAACAGGATTATATACTGTTTCTCTTATAGCAACCAATGCCGGCGGTAGCGATACTGAAACAAAAACGGATTATATAAATGTACCTTCCGGTGGTTATTGTTTTGCTTCCGGTGGTGAAAATTACCCCCACATAAGTGGTGTACAATTTGGAACTATTAATAATACATCCGGACAAAACTATTATGCTGATTATACGTCTTTATCCACTAATATAACAAGGAACCAGTCGTATGACATAACTGTAACAAACGGTTATGTTCATCCTGATAATGATCTCAGTGTCTGGATCGACTGGAATCAGGATGATGATTTTGATGATTCAGGAGAAAATGTTGTTTGCGAAATAAGCAATGGAGGACAGGGAACATATAGTATTACAGTTCCGGGTACTGCTTTATTGGGAACAACACGTATGAGGATTAGAACAAAACACACTGGAGATGATTGTGGTAGTCCTTGTGGCACGACAACTTATGGCGAAGTGGAAGATTATTCTGTGAATATTATTGAGAGCATTGACCCACCGGTTGCTGATTTTAGCGCCGATGATACAAGTCCGGGGATCGGACAGACCGTTAATTTTACCGATCTTTCAACAAATAGTCCCACATCCTGGTCATGGACGTTTACCCCTTCAACTGTAACTTATGTTGGTAGTACAACATCCGGTTCTCAAAACCCACAAGTGCAATTTGATTCAGCAGGAGATTATACCGTTGAACTGACAGCAACCAATGCCGGCGGTAGCGACACCGAAACAAAAACAGATTATATAAGTGTACCGAATCCCGAAATAGATGTTGACATAATTGTTTTCCTTGAAGGTCCCTTTAACGGCACTTCTATGGATACCGATCTTAACCCGTTTTTACCATTATCTCAGCCATTTAATACCTTTCCATGGAATTATACCGGCACCGAAAGTGTAGCTGTTATCCCCGGTACTGATATTGTGGAATGGATACTGATCGGATTAAGAGATGCTGTTTCTGCCGGACAGGC
Source organism: Bacteroidales bacterium (assembly GCA_021107975.1). Lineage (GTDB taxonomy): Bacteria > Bacteroidota > Bacteroidia > Bacteroidales > JAADJA01 > JAADJA01. The sequence continues at coordinate 3,156 of JAIORT010000027.1, forward strand.
TACAAGTGGAACCATAATAGACAGGCAGGCGGCTTTCCTGAGAAACGACGGCAGGGTAGTAAATATAGAAGGAAATCCAGTGTTGAATTATACTGCTACATTTTCCGATAGTCTGTTCGTAGTAGTACATCAAAGAAATCATCTCTCAGTTATTTCAGCAACCGGATTAACCCAGGCAGGAGGCGTATATACTTATAACTTTTCGACCGGTGTTGGACAAGCTCATGGCGGAGCGAGTGCACATAATGAGATAGCTCCCGGTATTTGGGGAATGGCAGGCGGCGACGGCGACCGCAACGGACAAGTTGGTATAACTGATAAATCACCACTGTGGGAAAACGAGGCAGGCATTAGAGGTTATCTCCCGAGCGACTATAACCTTGATAGTGAATCGAACAACAAAGATAAGAATGATGTTTGGCTGCCTAATAACGGTATGGGAAGCCAGGTGCCATAATGATTTTAGATT
>JAIORT010000390.1 GCA_021107975.1 Bacteroidales bacterium
GGGATTGTGTTTTAGTGCCTTTGTGGCTATTTATGAATGCTATTTCTTGCCACTACCCCGAAAGTTTTCGGGGCAAAGTCACGAAGAATCACAAAGATAAAAGTGCCTATATAAAATATAAATATTTGTTTTAAATAGTCTCTAAGTATTATATTTAAGCGATGATTTATTATTTATTTCGATATTTGTAATAAATATAAAAGATGAAACTGATATCAATATCAAAAAAAGCTATTATAAGAACTTTATTGGTATCACTTTATCTGTCTATACTTATCCCTTCTCTTAATGCTCAAAAATATAATCTGTTGAAAGAATTTAAAAACATAAGCCGTCCCGAAAAATGGTGGGTTATCTTTCATCCTTTTATTGCAAAAAAAACATTATATCTGACGAAAGAAACTCTTTGGTCGGCAGACAGCATTAAAAAGACCGATATACTCGACGGCGATATCAATGGCGGACAGGTTGATGCTTTTAAACACTCATACTGGATGGCATTACTATCACAGAATTTTAAATGGCGAAAAGCATGGAAGCTGGGTAAAGCACGTGAGAAAGGTAATTATATCACTTTTAAAAAAGGTATAAAAAGAGGAAAAGAAAATCTGCCGGATAAGATAAGCTCGGAAATGGATTTATGGAATAACAGGAAAGGAATTGAAATAGGGTTGGATAATAAAAATTCGAGCCGGACACAATTACAGGAAATTATAATTGATTCTATTCAGGCTGGAAACATGAAGATTATTAAAAAGAATTCATCGGGTAAATTTTTAGATTGTGAAGGCAATGTTATTCCAAATGATAGCTTAAAGGGAAAATGGATTAATAACAAATGCCTTGTTCCTTCTGATTTGCATCCAAAAATATACTAATTACATTATTTATAAAATCTCACGCAAAGCCGCAAATAAAAATTAGCACTAAGTGTTTTAAATATTAAATTTCATTATAGAAAAAGCATGGTAGGCATTAAATTGTTTCAATTCAAATCTTTGCGACTTTGCGACTTTGCGTGATGAATTATTCAGACTAAAAAGCGAGGTGTAGAATTATCGAAACAATGTTAAAGAACCACTACTTTTCTTGTTTCTGTTTGTCCGTTTTTTTCTAACTGTATAAAATAAATTCTTTCAGGCAAATTATTGATCAGCAAAGAATTCTTTTTTTGTGGCGAATAATAAATCTTTACAACTTTTCCAAATGCGCTATAGATAGAAACGTTAATTTCTTGAATATTTTCAATTTTAAAAACACCATCGGACGGATTTGGAGATATTACAACTTCTTTAAATACATTTTCAGGAATGTCTGTTACAATTTCTACAAATACTGTCCAGTCTTTTGCTCCTGATCCCTGGAGATGATAAATTACGGGTTCTGTATAATCATTTTGAGTGATACCGCTCACCTGCGTAATTCCATTAATTGTTACATAAGCACCTTCCTCTTCAAAGTTGGCTATAAGGTTTGAAATATCCGTACCTTCAGGAACCTCAAGATGGACTGTACTATCAGTTAAAACTCCGATAATGTCAAAACTCAAGCCGGGATTATTTTCCATAAGGAAATTAAAAGATAATAATTCAGGTGGACCTGAGGAAAAAAAGCTGCTTTCTTTAAGCAAAATACCCGAATCATAAATATGGTCCCCTGCATCAGCAATTGCTAATAAAATATGATAATTTTCATAAGGTATTACTTTTACCCATGCGATTAATACAGTAGTTTTTCCATCGTACTCAAGTGTTAATCCTCCGGTGTTGTCAGAAAAATATTCACAATGGGTACACGGTCCTGTTGGCACCACTCCCGGTGCTGCCCAACCATTATTCACATTATTTATTACAACTGGAGTGTTGCATGTTGATGGAACCAAAGCAATATTATAGTTCATATAATAACTCGAATCAGGTTTCGGACCGGTAATAAAAAAACCAAATACATCATTAAAGGCAGAAAACACCCATTCATTATATTCTTCCGAACCAAAAACATATTTACACCTCAAAGTATCATTCATTGGTATAAAATCAAATTCCAACACAGCAGCATCGTAAGTGTATGCACCTAATATAGGATGACCGCCAAGTCCATTATTTACTCCGGCAGATGATTGGTTATTAGGACCGGGAATAATATCGCCGGATCCTGAACAAAGGAATATGCCTGCTTCCATTCCAAGATTTGTTGAATCGCCATTTGAAAAAATCCCACGTGCAACATCTGCTCCCTGGTAAGTTACATTATCAAAAGCTAAAATTCCGGGACCTAACAAATTTTCAAGCATTTCATTAGGATCAACTCCGGTTGTAATTTGCAATTGGGCAATTGAACTATTCTGGATAAAAAACAGAAAAATAATCGAAATTGATACGGAAAATAAAATTCGGGTTTTCATATCAGGAAGATTTTTTATTTCCCACAAATATACAAAATTTAATTTATAAAAGTCAACCTGACAAAGCCGCCTTTTCCGAGAAGTTCATTTTTATTAAACATGCTGTTCAGGTACCCCGAACCCACGTGAATGCGTACTTTTTTATGGATATTCACACCAAGACAAAGTCCATAGTTCACTTTCGCATAGCTGCTGTATAAAACAACCGGCGTGAGGTACAGCTTGTTTTTATAATTCCAGGTGGCAAAAAACTCGAACATGAATTTTGCATTTAAAAAGGGATAATACGTTCCGTTTAAACCGGCATAAAATTGATTAGAAGCGAAATATTTTCCGGCAGAAAACCTGAGGCTGACAGGCAGTCCGGTTGTAAAAGAAGACGATTCGGGATCTTTAAATAAAATTCTTCGAAGGCTTTTGTAGGAATAATCATCAGGCAGATTATCATTTTGCGAGGAAGTTGTATCAACACCTACTCCATCAAAAACAAAACTTGTATCAATTTCGCCGATAAAGGTATCTCCGTTCCAAAAGATAAAACCCAGGTTTCTTAAGTTAAGGTCAAAATGAAAATCGCCGGGTTTGGTAAATGAATATTCCACATCGGCTGACAGACCCAAACCGTTCATCTGGTAAACTTCCGCCCAAACCGTATCTGATAGTTTTGTATTCGCTGAAGCAGTAACATCCAAAAAATCTCCGTCAGGATCAGTATATAAGGTTGAATTTTGCACTTCAATGTAATCATAATTCTGACCTATATTTAATGCCAGATTCCACGTAAGATGCCGGATAGCTTCTGAGGTTCCAAATCTGTATCCCATACCGCCTTTTAACTGGTTGAAATAGATACTGTAATATTTTGAATCGGTTGCTTTTAATGTTTCTCCTGCAAAAGGCTTATTCCCAAGCAACAGCAATTCTATTAAATCATCATCGAGGTATATATCGAGATATCTCCTGTGCTCAATTCCCAGATATAAATATTTATTTCCCTTGTTCTTTTTCGAATTTATTTTTGCCCCTACCCCTATATTCCTTATCTGTCCGGCAAGAACAAAATCATTCATATTCTCAATTTGTGTGTTGATTAACTCTTTATCAAGAAATTTTGATTTATTAGCAGTGTTGAAAAACTCATTAGTAAAAGCGTTTGAATTAGATGCTTCATTTGCAAAAGCCGAAACCTGCCACTTCCATTCGGTTGATTCATCC
>JAIORT010000365.1 GCA_021107975.1 Bacteroidales bacterium
TTATTCCTTTATCAATTCAGCAAAAAAAGAATCATTTCCCATGACTTCGTTTGCTTTAAGGTATCCTTCATCAATCTGAGTCATAATCTGGAAATAAGAATTGAAATCAAAAAGGTTTCGGGCTATTAATGCTTTAAGCTGGTATTGTATCAATTCTTTTGATATTTCAAACTCATCATCGCCGGGTAGTATATCTTTTTTCTTTGCCAGACTCAGAAAATCTTCCAACAACAAATAATCAACTATAAATAGTTCATTAAAGCGGTCAAATGAAGTGTACTTTCTGTTAAGGCTTTTTCTTTCCTTATCAATATATTCCAATACAAAATCATTGAAAATACCTTTACTTAATAAATCCACATAGAAGTCGGTATATTTTGTTGAATCCCACGGCACAAAAACATCCGGCATAATACCTCCTCCTCCATAAACAAGACGATTTCGCGGAGTATAATATTTTAAGGAATCAGGGAAGTTAATATGATCTATGCTTGTAAGTTCCCCTCCCTCAAGCCTTTTAGCCAGGTCTTTATAATACTGTTCGTATCCTTTGGCATAAGGTTTCTGGATACACCTGCCTGTTGGTGTATAATACCTTGCAATTGTCAATCTGATCACCGAACTGTCGGGCAGGTAATAAGGGCGCTGAACCAATCCCTTTCCGAATGACCTGCGACCGACTATAATACCCCTGTCCCAGTCCTGGACAGCGCCGGCAACAATTTCGCTGGCAGAAGCAGAGCCTTCATCAATTAATATCACCAGCTTACCTTCTTCAAATTCTCCCCTGAAAGAGGATTTGTATTTTCTTTTCGGACTTGACGAACCTTTGGTATAAACCACAAGCTTACTTGAACCAAGAAATTCATCAGAAAGGTCAATAGCCACATCAAGATAGCCACCTGAATTTCCTCTGAGGTCCAGTATAAGATCTTGCATTCCCTGATCTCTCAGTTCACCAATCGATTTACGAAATTCATCCATTGTTGTTCGCGAAAATCTGTTCAGTTTTATATAGCCTGTTATCGGAGCAGCCATAAAAGCAGCATCAATACTATGGATGGGTATTTTATCACGTGTAATTGTGTAATCTATTAACTTCCTTTTCCCTTTTCTGAATATACCTACATCAACCGTTGTTCCCTTTTTCCCTCTAAGCTGTTTAAATACATAATTATTATCTAAAATTTTTCCTGTAGCATTTTCGTTATTTATTTTAACAATTTTATCACCTGCCATAATTCCCAGTTTCTCTGAAGGACCGCCAGGTACCGGAGAAATTACGAGAATAGTGTCTTTATAAATCTGGAAAGAAACACCTATACCTTCAAAATTACCTTCTAAAGGCTCGATGGCTTTTTGCAGGTCTTTTTTCGAAATGTACTGTGAATGAGGATCAAGTTCTTTTAAAGTTGCAATAATTGCTTTTTCAACTAATTCAGGTTCACAAACAGTATCAACATAAGCATAATTAATTATTTGAAGTGCGGAAGCAAATTTTTGTGTGGTAGTTTTAGTATCATACCTCTGCCCTATGGTTAGCATTGGATTTAGTGTGATCAATAAAAACAATAATATTGAAATAATTTGCTTTAGGTATATTTTCATCAGTTTAAAAATGAAGTGAAATAACATTATATCGTTATCTTTTTTAAACGCAAATATAAATGTATTTATTCTATTTTATATCCTTGTACGGTAAATTTCTTATAAAGGTACATCCAACGCCACATTACAATTTTTCTCCACAATATTTACAAAATCCGGCATTATCATCATGCCCTGTTTTGTTACAATTTTGGCAAACCTGTGTGTTAAGATTCTGAACCTTTGCCATTTCAACGGTAATAATACCGGTTGGTACGGCAATGATGGCATAACCGGTAATCATTATAAATGAAGCCAGTGTTTGCCCGATAAAGGTTTGGGGAGCAATATCGCCATATCCGACCGTTGTTAAAGTAACAATAGCCCAGTAAATGCTCTTTGGAATGTTTGTGAATCCGTTTTCGGGTCCTTCAATTAAATACATAAGCGAGCCCATAATAATTACCAAAGTAAACACTACTTCGAGGAAAACTATTATTTTATACCTGCTTTGTTTAACGGCAATTACCAGAAGATTTGAGGCTTTTACAAAACGGGCTAATTTAAGCACCCTGAATACTCTCAGCAGCCGGACAATCCGTATTACGATCAGGAATTGCGAACCGGCTAAGATCAAGCTTAAATACGTAGGTAATATGGCAAGCAGATCGATAATGCCATAGAAACTGAAAATATATTTAGAAGCCCGTTTTGTTGAAATTATTCTTAAAATATATTCAACCGTAAATATGATTGTAAAAAGCCATTCTGCTAACATTAAGAAATAGCCATAACGTATATTAATAGATATAACACTGTCTAACAGCACGGCTATTACACTTAAAACAATAAAGATTAAAAGCGCAATATCAAACGTTTTACCTTCCGGTGTATCCGCTTCGAAGATTATTTCGTGAAGCTTTGTCCGCCATTTGGGGAAATCTTTTTGTGAACCTGTATTATTCATAATCCATGTTTTTCTGTTGATTGTTCAAAATAAAATATTTTCAAAATTCAGCTAAATTAAAGAAAGTTTTATAGTTTTGCTGTATAAAGTTGTGTAAGCTTGTTTAATCTTATGATGATGGAAAAATTCCTTACAATTGGCCAGGCAGCGAACTTATTAAAGATAAGTGCAGAAACTTTAAGGCGTTGGGATAAATCAGGGAAATTCATAAGCTCCCGTCATCCAATTAATAATTACAGGGTCTATCAGGAAAATCATGTTCTCTCGCTTGTTGAGGAGTTACAGCTTGAATTGGAATATCCAATAAAAAAAAATAGCACTGAAAAATTCATTCCGCTTTTCGAAACCGAATATGGTAAATTATATAATGAGGATGCAATAAAATATCTTAAATCTCTGGATTCTAACACGGCTGAATTAATTTTTGCCGATCCTCCGTATAATATTAATAAGGCTGAATGGGATACTTTTTCATCTCAAAAAGAATATGTTGAATGGAGTATGGAATGGATAAAAGAAGCGCATAGAGTTCTGAAAAAATCAGGTTCTCTATACGTATGTGGATTTTCAGAAATATTAGCCGATATAAAATGGGCGGCAGCAGGGTATTTTAAGGGATGCAAGTGGTTGGTCTGGTTTTATCGAAATAAAGCAAATCTTGGGAATGATTGGGGGAGATCGCACGAGAGTATTTTACATTTCAGGAAAAGTAAAGACTTTATATATAATATTGATGAAGTTAGAATACCTTATAATGAACATACATTAAAGTATCCAAAACGAACACAGGCGGAAACGTCACAATACTCTAACGGAAAAAAGAAAGACTATGTTTGGGAGCCTAACCCTCTTGGAGCCAAACCTAAAGATGTATTTGAAATCCCGACCATTTCAAACGGCGCCTGGGAAAAATACCCACACACCACGCAAAAACCTGTTGAATTATTAAGGAGAATTATTTTATCATCTTCCAATCCGGACAGCCTGATAATAGACCCGTTTGGAGGGTCAGGTACTACTTTCGCAGTAGCAGAAGCATATAAACGGAAATGGCTTGG
>JAIORT010000126.1 GCA_021107975.1 Bacteroidales bacterium
CAGATATTCTTTACAGTGTCTTTACTTCAATACAAGAGGATGAGGTATTTGAATCCTGTTCATTAAGTCCCATACCTCAATCAATCAGAAGGGTACATATTACTAATAAACATGGCAAAAAGGTTACACTCTTAGTTTTCGGCGATCTGCTTTATAATAACAAAGACATAGGTTATCTTCTTATTAATAAGTTTGTGGAAAAGTCTTTTCCAGTTAATGTGGCCCGTGGTATCAATCATTCCAATCCGGATGATTCAACCGGTCGGCAAATAATTGAAGAGAATAAAGAAAAGAACGATATTATTATTACCTTACAGGCTAAGGATTCAAACAAACTTCCAGGGCAGATAGAAAAGGAAATTGAAAAATACACAAATAAAGATGGATCGGATAGCAGAATAATCAAATTCGTTATTCAATCAAAAATATTTGATGATAACGAGCACATGATTTTCAACAGTATGACTACAAAAGCTGTTGCAGAATTAATATTTAACGAGATGACATCTTGTGTATTAGATGCTTAGGTGATAAAGTTTTCTTTCGTCCGGATAACCATTGTCTGCTTTTAGTGGTATGTTTTCAGGCAAGTCAGCACTATCTAATACTTCTTCTAAATTACTTATCTCGTTAATTGTAAGCAGACAATAAAAAGCAACACTTATCCGCCTGAATAACAAATTAATAAGTGTGCTTTTTTGTTTATTTTTTATCAAATATTCAGATAGTTTTCAAAGAAGAAGCCGGCAGCCAGCCCACGCTTCCATTGGCAATTCTTATTTCGTACCATCCACCTACTTCCTCGATTATCCTCACTTTAGACCCTTCATGAATTACAAATAAATCCACGCTGTTTTGGTTAGGTGAACTTTTAACTGTAATAGTGGGTGTGAATACGATGGCTTCTTTTTGATTTTTAATGATGTGATATTTTTGGTAGGCAACTGTAAAAGAAAAAAGAGTAAGAAAAAAAATTACAACTCCTGCATAAAATGCCACTTTACGTATCACTAAAAAATTTGATAATAAATAAAATGCAAGCAAAATAAAAAATAAAATAAACCCGATAACACTTATCTTAGCCCAGGCATTTGCGCCAAACAGGTTGTAAACAGACCTCCACCATCTCTGGAAAAACAATTCAGGTACAGGTTCAATTTTATCTGCAATTTTAGTGTTGGCAACATTCAGGTTAAAATTAATATCCTTTTCATTCGGATCGAGTTTCTTGGCTTTTTCATAATACAGGATAGCAGAGGGAATATCATCCAGTTTAAAGTATGCGTTTCCAAGATTAAAATACAACTCCGCCGATTCATATCCCTGATCGATAATTTGTAAGTAATGCTCAACCGCATTAGTGTAAAGCTCTTTTGAGTACTCGTTATTAGCTCTAAATAATAATGTATCGGTTTCAACTGCAAAAGCATGTTGAACAACTATATAAAAAATTAGTATATATAGAATTTTTTTCATTTTTCGTTATTTCAGTTCGCTTTCCATTAAACTAATCATATTTACCGCTTCATTATAAATATTTTCCATGGTTGAAGCGTTTTCGCCAGGTGCAAACCTCGCAAACTCACAATTATTCAAAGTATCGATAAACTGTTTTATAATTTCTTCCTTAACTTCCTTTTTTGTAAGTGTTTCGTTTACCGTTTCCATCGAAAGATTTGCCAGCGGAATACTGCATTTATCGCTAAGATATCCCCAAAGCGCCTGTGAAACCTCCACGTAAAAATCATCTTTTTTATTTTCTTTTAAAAATGTTTGAGCTGTTTTCAGGCGTTTATGTGCAACTTTAGTTGCTTTCCGGTTTCGCATTAAAGCAATGTTGCTTCTTTTTTTTAATTCTTTTTTCCAGATGATAGTGAATAGAATAAACAGCAATACGGGAGCAATGAGCAAAATATAAAACAGTATTGAACCGAAAAAATAAGTTCCTTTAATACTCAGTTGATGTGGTTGTGTTCTAATATACCTGATATCCGTCCCGATATATTTTATATCCGCCTGGTTAATTCCGCTATATGTAATATTTGATGCCAAACCATCGCCTTTTGTAACATTGATGGTAAACTCAGGGGAAGAAAGAGTCATATATTGTTTTTTCTTCAAGTTGAAATAGCTGAACTTAACCGGGCCTATTTTAAATTCGCCCGGCACCCTGGGAATGATGAGGTATTCAAAATATTTTCTGCCCGAAATACCATTTTGAGTTGTAGTAATATTTTTAGTGATTTTAGGATCATAAACTTCAAAATCAGGCGGAAAAGTGATATTAATTTTATCTATCAATTCTATATTACCTGTGCCGCTAACCGTAAATTTTAAATTCAGGGCTTCATTTGCCTTTAGCTCTGTTTTGTCGATGGATGATGTGAAATCGAAATTACCCACGGCTCCGTTAAAGTCGGCGGGTCTGTTTCGGGTTGGCAAAGGACGTACATTGATAGTTAAAGGATTTGATTGCAGACCGACTTCGACAGTCCTGTACCGGTTGAAGAAAGGATCGTTAAAAAAATTGTCGAAAAAAGGATCGCGTGAACTCTGCTGTGTTTTTGTTTTTATCTGTGCCTGGCATATAGCATCGGCTTGTTCGATAACGAGCTTTCCGCTTTTTTGCGGAAACAAAGCGAACTTCTTTACCTCGGCAACATGGTATTGCTGCCCTTTATATGACTCGGTATATTGAACATAGCTCTGCCTGTCTTTTAACAGATTCTTTACCCAAAAACCTCTGAAAGCCGGTTCTTTGGTAAACTCAGGAGCAGAAATATTAATACAGTAATATACCTTATATGTTACGATGATTTGCTCACCTTGCAGAGGATTCTTTTTATCAACAATAACTTTGATAAAAACATCATCTTCAAAATCATCTTCGCTGGTTTTTGTTCCACCGGGTTGTGTAGTTTGTCCCTGCTGATTTTGCTGAGGAGAGCTGCCTCTGACTACCTGGATTTTCAGGGAATTGGATTCAAAAGTTTTGCCATCAATATTCACTCTTGCAGGAGGGACTGTAAAAATACCATCCTTAGTAGCTGTAAGTATATAAGAAAAAGTATATTCAACCGATCGGGAAACCTTGCCGTTGATGATTTGTATGCCGGAACTTTGTGATACATTCGGACCGGATAAAACGCGAAAATCATCTAAACCAGGTCCTTTAAAATCGGTTCCTTCGGCATTGAGAGTATAAACAATTTTAAAGCGTTCACCTGTTCTGACTACATTTTTCGCCGAAGCCCTGAACTGTACTTCCTGGGCATTTGCCATAAAGGCAAACACCGATAAAATTAATGATATGACGAAAATAAATTTCTTCATAGGATTTAAAACGACAAAATTATTCAATTATCATGTAATAGCTCATTTATTCTTAATTCTGATTTTAAACAGTATTTTTTAATATCTTTCTATTCTTCACCAATCTTTTTCAACCTTTCTGACTTTTGTTTTTTGAATTTTCTGCAGTTTTAGTTTTTCAAGTGTTTTTTTCTCATCGCTTTTCAATGCTTCCAGCATACGTTCAGCATCCTGTTTTGAAATCTGTTGAGGTTGTGGCTGTTGCTGCTGTTTTTGTTGTTCCTGTTGCTGATTCTGCT
>JAIORT010000798.1 GCA_021107975.1 Bacteroidales bacterium
TTGGGTATTTTCCCTATATTATTTTCTTTTTTATTTGCGTAAATTTGTAGTGTGAATTGAGATGATATAAATAATTCGGGAAAGATAAGAAAATAGAAATTTTTTATCTTCAATTTGTTGACTAACGATCATCTTTATAATAACCAAATTAAAACCGGACCGGTATGAAAATTGCATACATTGGAACTTATCCACCGCGGGAATGTGGAATTGGCACCTTTACAAGGAATCTCCTCATATCTATGACAAACAATCATGAACCAAACGTGAATTCAGATGAAAAATTTGTTGTTGCCCTGAATAACCACGGACAAACCTATGATTATCCAGAAGAAGTAAAGTTAACAATCCGGCAAGATCATTTGCGGGACTATATACTTGCTGTAAAATTTATTAATAGCAGCGGAGCTGATATTTGTATTCTTGAACATGAATTTGGTATTTTTGGCGGGGATAATGGAATTTATATACTTCCATTACTTCACAGGCTTGAAACTCCTCTTATCGTAACATTTCACTCAGTTCTCAAAACTCCCTCTTACAACGAAAAAGCCATTACACAGGAAATTTGCAAAATGGCTAATAAGATAGTTGTAATGAGCCACAAAGCAATTGAGTTTCTCACCGGTATTTATAATGTGCAGGAAGAAAAGATTGCTTTAATCGAACATGGTGTGCCGGATATTCAGTTTAGCCATGAACAATCAAAAAAGGAATACCGGCTCGAAAATAAAAAAGTCTTACTCACATTTGGTCTTCTTAGCCGGAATAAAGGTATTGAGACAGCAATAAAAGCATTACCAAAAGTTATTAAAAAACACCATGAGGTTGTTTATATAATCCTGGGGAAAACTCACCCAATGGTACAAAAGTGTTCTGACGAAGAATATCGTAATTACCTCCGGCGTTTGATCAAAAGCCTTAATCTGGAAAATCATATAATATGGGTAAATAAATTCGTTAATCAAAAAGAATTGTTTAAATATCTTTTCGCTTCTGATATTTATATTACACCATACTTAAATGAAGCTCAGATTACAAGTGGTTCGCTTACCTATGCTGTGGCTACGGGTTCTGCAGTTATTTCAACGCCTTACTGGCATGCACAGGAATTATTAGCTGAAGGCAGAGGCAGATTATTTAACTTTAATGATTCTGAAGAACTTTCAAACATACTTCTTGAATTGTTAGATAAACCTGATGTATTAGAGGGTATAAGAAAAAAGGCTTCTAATTATGGCAGAAAAATAACCTGGACTAAAACAGGGAAAGAATATCTTGTATTGGCTGAAAAAATCCTGAAGGATAAACCTAAAGTAATTGTTAAGAAAGAAACTATTATTGATCCGCTTATTCTTCCTCCATTTTCACTTACTCATATTAAAAGATTAACCGACGATACAGGTATAATCCAACATGCAAAATTTGGTATTCCAAACCTGAAAGATGGGTACTGTCTTGATGATAATGCCCGCGCCTTACTTCTGGTTTTAATGGCATTCAGGCAAAAAAAGTATCCTCTTGCACTTGAATTATCACACTTTTATTTAAGCTATATCCATTATATGCAAAACAAAAACGGAACATTCAGGAATTTCCTCAGCTTTAACAGAAATTTTTTGGATGAGACCGGTTCGGAGGATTCCTTTGGAAGAGCAATATGGGCGCTCGGATATCTCCTTGCTAATGCACCTAATGATGCTTATTACCAAACCGGAAAGTTAATCTTCTTTGATTCATCCTCAAATTTTGAAAAACTACAATCTATCAGAGGTATTGCCAATACAATGGTCGGGATTAGTCATTACCTGAAAAGCAACATGTCTGATGAATTAATGATTGAAAGACTAAGAAACCTTGCCTATAAACTCATTAATCAATATGAAGAAGAAAGTTCTCCTGACTGGAAATGGTTTGAATCATTGATAGCTTATGATAATGGTATGCTACCGCTTGCCCTTCTACATTCGGCGGAAATACTTAATGATGAAAAAATTACAGAAACTGCTTTGGAAACAATGGAATTCTTAACTAAGGTTACACTTCGTGAAGGTTATTTATCGCTTATTGGCAATAAAAACTGGTATAAAAAAGGTGGGGAACGCAGTGTCTTTGCACAACAACCTCTGGATGCCCTGGCAATGGTTTTAATGTTTCATCAGGCTTTTACATTAACAAAAGACAAGGAATACCTTAATAAATTATTTACTTCTTTTATGTGGTTTCTCGGTGAAAATGATCTCAGGATAAACCTGTACGATTTCGAAACCTGCGGATGTTGTGATGGTCTTGAAGAGTATGGTGTAAATCGTAACCAGGGTGCCGAAAGTACGCTGGCATATTTAATTTCTCATTTAACGGTTTTGCAGGCATTTGAGGAATTGCATATAATCAGTTAAAAGTTATAAATAAATGAAAATTGCCATATTATCTCCGGTTGCATGGAGAACACCACCAAAAAAATACGGACCCTGGGAACAAGTAGCTTCAAATATTGCTGAAGGTCTGATTGAAAAGGGAATTGATGTAACATTATTTGCAACAGGCGATTCATATACTAAAGGCAAACTGGAATATATTTGTGAACAACCCTATTGTGAAAATAATAATATAGACCCAAAAGTATGGGAATGTCTTCATATCAGCTATATAATGGAGCAGGCAGATAAATTCGATTTAATCCATAATAATTTTGATTTTCTGCCTCTGACATATTCACGTTTGATAAAAACGCCCATGGTAACTACCATACATGGGTTTTCTTCTCCAAAAATTCTGCCTGTCTTTAAAAAATATAACAGTACCGGTTTTTACGTTTCAATCAGTAATTCCGACCGCAGCCCTGAACTTAATTACGTTGCCACTGTTTATAATGGTATTAATCCCGATGTATTTACCTTCAGGTCTGAACCGGAAGATTATTTGCTGTTTTTCGGCAGGATACATCCTGACAAGGGTACTTATGAATCTATTCAGATAGCAAAAAAGTCTGGCAGAAAACTGATTATTTCCGGTTTGATCCAGGACCGGAATTACTTTGACGAAAAGGTTAAACCTTACATTAATGATGATGATATTATTTATGTTGGCAATTCAGGACCTGAAAAACGGGATATGCTGTTAGGAAACGCTTATGCACTGCTACATCCGATTAGTTTTGAAGAACCTTTCGGATTGAGTGTTGTTGAATCAATGTTCTGCGGCACACCGGTCATTGCATTTAACAAAGGTTCTATGCCTGAATTAATCCTCGAAGGGAAGACCGGTTTTATCGTTAAAACCATAAATGAGGCAGCAGAAGCAGTAAATAATGTCCGTTTTATCAAAAGGAAACAATGCATAGAGTGGGCTTCCTCAAAATTCACCTGTCAAAAAATGGTTGAAGGATATCTTGAGGTTTATAAAAAGATATTAACATTTTGATAAAAAATACACTGAGGACAGAAAACGGAAAACTGTGAACCGTGAACTGCGAACAACAAAGCTTTAGCCTAATTGGATAAAAAATCTTTCCTGTTACATAAAAATACCTATATTTGAAGCACAAAACGAATTAAAAAAATTAACTGACAATTATATGACTGCCCTTGAAATTATTG
>JAIORT010000918.1 GCA_021107975.1 Bacteroidales bacterium
GGGATTAATTACTTGTATTTACTTTCAATTTCTTTTGTTACAACCCCTTTATCCATTCATCCGTTTTGAATATCACTTCTTTATTAAAATTCTCGGTTAAGTATTTCCATGATCTGTTTTCAATCCCATGTTGCATAGATTTAACTTTTGCAAAGGCATGTGTTGTGTTTTTTAACTGGATAAACGTAGCATTATCGGGATGATAATGGTTTACAACATCTACAATAGTTTCATGGTCATATCTTGAAAAAGCCTCAATATCTGCATCAGCCCAAAAGACAAGAACATTGGCATCTGTTTTACTCCAATATTCAGTTAAGTTGTAATCATCAATTTGAACAAATGCTTTATAATTCCGCCCCCAAATTCTTTCCTCATCATCGTAATACATTAGTTCTTTAAAAATAGTTGACAAAGCAGTATCCATTGCAATTACTGAAGGTTTATTTTTATCAATAAATAATGAGTGGATAATTTTGTAATAATTTAACATATTGTTCTCATTTTCCACATAGTCAGTACCAAGAAGAGGGTTTTGCACTCGAAACATCTCAACAAGATATTCTCTCCATGGCTTTATAGTTGTCCCGTAAACAATAATGCCTTTAACTTTTTCCTGATTTGCAATAATCGGTGCAACTATTCCTCCCAACGAATGTCCCCAGATGAAAACTTTACTTGTATCAACAAAATCATAAGATTTTAATTTTTGTAATCCCCATGAAAATGCATCTACTTCGGTCTGAAACCCAATATCGTTACATTTTGAAATATTATTACAATCACCAATTCCGGGTTTTTCAATACGCATAACCACATAACCCTTATCGCACAAACCTTTAACTAATTGTATATAGGGATGTTTATCGCCAACATTATCAATAGAACTGCAAGTGTAACCCTGAATAAATAAAATTGCCGGTAATTTGCCCTGCCCTTTAGGTTTATCAATAATTACTCGTATAAACCCATCATCAAATTCAAATTTATCATATATAATTTCGTGCGTTTCAGATTTTTCATAAGGAAATGAAGGATATATTCCTGTTATTTCTTTTACTTTCCCTTTTCTGATGATTTTAAAAGATACTTCATCACCTTCTCTGCTTAACGAAACCTGTTGTTTCAAGCTGCGTATAGTGCTCACATCATTGCCGTTAATGCTTAATATGATATCAGCAGGTTTTAATTTATGCTTCTCTATAAGGCTGATATTTGTCAAACTGTCAATATTAATTCCGGAATTGATGTTATAAATATCAGCAACAGAATCAGTAATTTCTGTTCCGTAAACCCCAAGATATGCTCTTCGTTTTAATTCCTGTGAATTGCTTATTTGAGAAAAGGATATAAGTAATACTATTGAAAGAATAAATTTCATACTAATTTAGTTTAAAGAAATTATAAAAATATCAAATCACGCAGCAAATATATAGAAATTAAAAGAAGAAACAATAAGGGGAAAATTGAATTTTGCTGATTGTAACGTTTTGCTGTATTAAAATATTAAGTTGCTAATTATCTGCAATTTAGTGAATCTTGGTGTCTTTGAGTCTTCGTGGCAAAAAAAAACCTGCCACAAAAACACTAAGACACAAAATCCCATTTATTAGTATTCGTGAGCGCAAAGGATGTAATTAGAATCAACCGGATTGTATCGCTTTGCGTTAGTTGCGATAACTCCATGCGACCATTGCGGTTAAGTTTTCCAGATTTTTTAAAACAAATAATTTTTGGGAAAGCCGTCATTTCTTTGTATTATTACAAAATATTTATTAATTAGAATTTATTAATCATGAAAAAGCAAATTTTATTCTTAATTGGATTGATTTTTTGGGCTGTCTTCATAGTGATCAGTTGTAAAAAAGATGATACTGATCCCCCTCCTGTTGACCAGACACAAATCGCCTGGGTCGTCGGGCAACAGGATAGCAACTTATATGGCAATATTTTATATACCGAAGATGGCGGAGAAACGTGGGAGCGACAAGGTGATTCCGTATTGATGAGTGGAATTGACCTCGAGAATTTATACGTGTTGGATAAGAAAAATGTCTGGATTGTAGGAACAAATAATACACTGTTTAAAACAACTGATGGTGGAAAAACCTGGGTACAGGTGCCGACACCGGTTATTCCCTCAAATCCCCCTTTGAGTTCTATTTCGATGCCTGACCACAACACTGTTTGGATATCCGGCGAGAATGGAGTGGTTATGAAAACACTGGATGGAGGTACCAGTTGGACTCTTTTTGATACAAATTTCTTTCATTGTGGCGGCATGCAAGGTATCTATGCCATCAATGAGCAGGTTGTTTATGTAGTTGGACATTTTGACAAGGAAAAAGGTCCAAGGGGATTTATTGCCAGAACGAATGACGGGGGGAGTTCATGGGATAGCATCCAGCTTCCTGATAACTATCACAAGCATTCGTGGATTGGCGTGAAGGCAACAGATATCAACCATGTTATTATTTATGGAGAAACCGGACATTATGCAAACACCACTGATGGAGGATTGTCATGGAATGTTGCAGATCCGATTGATCCGGGGGATATTAATAGCCTGGTGATGTTAAGTAATAAAATATTCTGGGGAGCATGCGATTTTGATCAGATCTATAAGACGCTTGATGGTGGCGCTTCCTGGATCTTCCAATCAGCACAGGGTGTAGGACCCAGTAATCAATACTTAGTTGGAATAGATGCCCTTGATAGCAAAACAGCACTTATCGTTGGTCAGTCAGCGGGTTATTCGCCTCGTGGAAAGATCATAAAAACGACAAATGGCGGAGACACATGGGTGTTAAAAGATACATGTAAAACTAACCTGTATAAGGTTGCATACGCGAAAGAATAATGGTTTTTCCCCGAATCGCAAACTTGAAAATTTTGGAAATATCTTAACTACTATCTTATCTGCAAGTTCTTTCGTCATTTTTGCAGAAATCCGTCCTGCATGTTCAAGTATTTCTTTTTCGTTAGGTAAAGTTTTTTTTAAATCGTTATAAAATAATTCAATAGAGCAATTATTCCAAATGGAATAAATATATTTATAATAGCATGTCCATAAGAGTATTGTTGAACTTTCGAAAGACCAATTACAAAAAATTTTAGGTGAAAAATTGCTGCAATTGTCTGGGATAAATAAATTCTATATGACATTTCAAAATAAGGTTTGTCGAGTGCGATTATAACAACCGTACGTATTATTACAAAGAATGCTACAAAAACAAAAGGTAAAAGTGAAAGAAAGTATACTTTTCTTATCTGTCGCCGAGTTGCTTTTCCTTGAAGGATTTTCCCAATTCCCCAGTAAATAAATACTATGAATAATGCTAAGATTATTGCACCACCAAATGTTCCAAATACAAAGATTAAAATCGAGAAGAATAATTCTTCATTGTTTGATTCGTAGAAATAATTTAAGGATTGAGGAATGCTGACAATTAATACAACAATAAAGGCAATATAGTCTAAACCAAATATTTCATGATTTTCCTTTAGAACAAAGTCGTAGGTTTTACTTGTTTTAAACCAAATTGTCTTATAAGGATTCATTCATTTAAAATTTTACCTAAC
>JAIORT010000517.1 GCA_021107975.1 Bacteroidales bacterium
GAAAAAACCATCAACAACGTGGTGAAACTATACACTTTTCTTTGTAAACTAATGGTAGGATAGTTTTTCCCGGAAGAAATCATTTTAGCTTCGTATTCTGATTCAAGTATTTTTGCAATTTACTGACAATAACAGAAAGAAAATAGAAACAACAGACCTAACAGTATTAATAATCTGTTAGACATATTCTGAATTTTATTAGTGATATTTTATGAGTTGTTTGATGTTTTTCTTAATCTGTTATTTTTCATTTTTAATGTCTGTGTTGATTTAATCAAAAGATGTCGGGACAGATAGACTGATAGGATGAGAAGAATTGGAGCGGTAACAACACTTGGAACATAAGCCCTTTCATATAAAGCCCAAAAAGGATGCCCAATGCCATTTATCATTTCAATAACTATCCAAAACCAGATTAGTCCACGAGCAAAGGTGTAATCTCTGAGAACCGGGAATAACCAGCACCAAATTCCGAAGAGAAAGAGCCCAATGTTGATTATTAAAAAGCCTGTTTCGGGATTTTCGGAAATGAGGCTGGTTAGAAATCTTGCTGGTGGAAAAATTTCCCAAAGCCTACCAATGTACTCTTCAACAGAGTGTAAGCCCTGAACCAGGATAAGAATTAAAAAAACTATTTTATTTCTGTTGTCCATAAATAAAATCAGACACTAAAACCAATAATAAAATTGTTGAAATGAAAATTTTTGTAATTTTTGTCATTTCAATAACATTATTTTTTTTGTTGATACCGGTTTATTATCAATGTTCAATTTATAGAAATAAATTCCTGAACCAACACTTTGACCAGTGTCATTTGTTCCGTCCCAAACCACAGAGTGCTTTCCTTTTATGAATTTATTGTTTAGTAGAGTTTTAATTTTTTGTCCCATAATATTAAATATGACGAGTTCAATATTATTATCTTCTGATATTGTAAAAGAGATAGTGGTTTCGGAATTGAAAGGATTAGGATAATTTTGATGAAGCACAAATTTTTTCGATAAAGCTGTCGATGGGTCAGACAATCCCACGGGAAGCGAATTAAGAACATCGTATCCATCGTTGATTAAACGTGTGTGGCTGTATATAGTGCTGTCATCCTCCGGGAGATTGACAGGAATCTCATTGGGACCAATTCCCGTAGTGTAGTATGGGAACACCCAGCTTTGGAAAATGTTGTGGTCAGGCTTCAGGTTTGCATCGTGAACAAAGTTGACCCAATTCATAGTTCCGGCGTAATATGTACTATCGTTATACTCATCGGGCTCCCAATACTGACTATCATAATAAGTATCGAAGAAAATTATACCAAATTCTATATCATGCGCATGAAGAAATGATTTTAATTCTGCCATATCAGCTGCTACATCTATGTTTATTCCGAATGAGATATACTGATCAACCCGGGGTCCATGAACATCTATATGTAGAAATGGAAGTGAAACACCCCGTGCCTCAAGAGCAATAATCCATTCTTTAAACTGGTCAACCCCCACTTCCGGATAAAGCCCGATTTGTCCGATAGGAATTGATGGAAACCATTCTTGCATTTGTAAAATGTATGCGGCTACATGATCAGCCAGAGCACCAAGTGAATCAACGAGACATGGTCTGGGATCTGTTTGCCCCCAATAGATATAATGATAAAGTGAGTACCATCGTCTAATGGGTTCATCCATCGCCAGGTAGCGGACGACTCCGCCGTTTGCTTCAATGCTTTGAATGACATTGATTGATCCATCGAGGGTCAGGTTATATACGTACTCGGCTGTTGAGCATTCAATGGGATCATAAGACATGATAGGACCAGCAAAAAACGACTCAACTGCGATATCAATCCCCCATTGCCCTAATTTGGAAAAAGCCTGAACATCTACAAAATTATCAAGATGGTTATCACCGCAGTTATAGGCTGGATGCCCAACGCAGCTCCAACCCCCGGTACCCACCTGTACGGTATAGAACTTGAACACATCTATCTTCGATCTGGCGGAATCCCATTGTTCCGGTTGGTTAAAAAGGTCTAACATATCCACGCTGGCAAGGTTAGGAGTAAACCAGACCCTGGAACTATCTGTAGGTTGACTGTGAGCCATCAAACCTACTATCATGATTAAAAGTAAAAAAATAATGGTTGTGAGTGAATAATTTGGTCTATCAATTTGTTTTTTAGTAAGATTTTTCATTTTTTATGATTAAATCAATACCTAAAATATACAATTTATTCTATTTTAATAATACTATTTTTTTTGTTGATATCGGTTTATTATCAATATGCAATATGCAAAAATAAATCCCAGAACCAACAGGTTCTCCCAAATAATCCTTCCCATCCCAAACTACCGAATGTTTTCCTGTTTCTTGTTTTTTATTTACCAAAGTTAGTACTTCATGTCCTGTCATATCATAAATTTTTAGACTTACTCTACCACTAACTTTTAACGAATAACTTATAACTGTTAACTCATTAAACGGATTAGGATAATTTGGATAAAGAATGGTTTTTGAGGATACTTCATCTTGTTCATGTATTTCAGTTCCCGTATTTTCATAAAGGTAAGCCGTAACATATAATTCCTGGGTCAGCACTAAGTTATCTTCATTGGAAAATACTGCATACCATGAACCTGAATCTGGCAAAACGAAATCAATGGTATTGCCCGAGCTGCCCTGATAAATCTCAAATGCATAAAAATCCTGATTTGTTGCATAATTATTAAAATTCTCTTCATCACAGATAAAGAAATCAATATGACCATTATCGGTTGGTTGGGAGAAAGTATTATAATCATCAATGTTATCACCGTACAAAATTTCTCTTGGGAGGTCATATTCTAAAACAATTCTGTAATTATCATCAGGATTGGGAGGCATAGTATCAGGAGATACCTCGATAGCAGGAAGTGTTCCCGGCAATATTACATTCCAGTTATAAAATATGCCGACACCGCTATTTGTAATAATAGTTTCCATACCGGTTGCCGGATAATTTCCAATACTGCTTGTAACCTGCGCTGTGTAGGTGCGGTTATCGCCAAGATAAAATTGTTTATGACCATTATAGTCGGTCCAGCCGGCAGTACAACCCCAGGTTACACAAGGATTACTTTTTATTTTAATTCTTGCACCGTCAACAGGCGCTCCATAATTATCAGTTACATTAACATTAAGGGTGCATACTTCGGTATATCTTTCTGTTGCATCCCAGATAAAGCTATCGCCGCGCCAGTTGAAGTTAGATGCCACATCCCAGCCCCAGTTCTCATAACCTTCAGGGTAGTCAATATAAGTATTTACAGGTTCCCAGGCAATCCATCGTCTTTCCCAAAATTCATTGATTTTATGATTATCGCTATACATAGCGTCAACAGCAGTTGGAATAAGAGCTGCACGTGCTGCAGCTGATGTAAGATATGAATGAACACTACAGGTTCCTTTATGCTGATGATAGATACGAACAGGCTGGTTGTGGTGCGGATTCGACTGGAATGTCATAACATCTTTAATCCATTGTGTAAGTGCCCCGACTGCTCCGTTATCAACTGTATTTTGTTCACATTTCCAAAAAACATCACAGGT
>JAIORT010000474.1 GCA_021107975.1 Bacteroidales bacterium
TGAATTTGTAATATTTACAAAGATAAGTTTTTTCAGGAAATATTCACGAACTTATCCCGGCAAGGGCTAAAAAAAATTATATTAATCTTCTTCTCCCTGTGCTTCCTCGTAAGCTTTCAATAAGGTCTGCTGTATATCATTCGGCACATTAGTATATTCTGCAAACTTCATGGAGTACATAGCACGACCGCTGGTAATTGAACTAAGCGCTGTTGCGTATTTGTTCATCTCAGATAAAGGAGCCTTAGCATTGATCTTCTGGTAGTTTCCTTCTCTGTCCATTCCCATAATAATGGCTCTCCTGCCCTGCAGGTCGGTCATCACATCGCCCATTTTTTCTTCAGGAACCAGGACTTCAACATCATAGATAGGTTCAAGGATTTGTGGTCCTGCGTTCTTAAAGGCTTCCTTAAAAGCATTTCTTCCGGCAAGTTTAAATGATATTTCATTAGAATCGACAGGGTGCATTTTTCCATCATAAACATAAAAAACAATATCACGAGCATAAGAGCCTGTTAACGGACCGTCTTCAATTTTTTCCATCACACCTTTAAGAATTGCCGGTAAAAAGCGTGCGTCGATAGCTCCACCAACGATACACTTTTTCATAATCAGTTTTCCGCCCCACTCCAGGTCAATTTCATCAGTACCGCGTATCGAAAATTCTGTTGAGTATTCCATGCCTTCGGTGTAAGGCTCTATCATCATGTGCACTTCACCAAACTGACCGGCGCCACCCGATTGCTTTTTGTGCCTGTAGATTGCTTTTGCTGAACGCGTAATGGTTTCTCTGTACGGAATTTTCGGTGCAAAGAATTCGATAGGTATTTTCTCAATATTTTCGATCTGCCACTTAGTAATATTCAAATGAAGCTCGCCCTGTCCACCAAGTATAAGTTGCTTTAATTCTTTTGAATATTGAACCTGAAGGGTTTGATCCACCTTATGCATGTTGCTTAAAATAACGCTAAGCTTTTCATCGTCACTTTGATTTTGCGATTTAACAGCAACACGATATTTTGGTTCGGGGAATTCAATAGGTTCAACCTCAACATAAGGGATTTTTAATGAATTGAGTGTGTTATTTGTATGAGTGTTTTTTAGTTTTACTGCAGCGCCAATATCGCCGGCAACAATTTTTCCGACTTTCGCGCGGTTTTTACCTGCCATTACAAACAACTGGCTGATACGTTCTTTGGTGCTCGTGTTGGCATTCATCAGGTCAGAACCTTCTGTAACTTCACCGTTGTAAACCTTAAAGAATGAAATTTCACCAAGGTGAGATTCAATTGAAGTTTTGAAAATAAAAGCAGTTGTCAGCTCTGAAGCATTACATTTCAATTCTTTTCCTTCTTTGGTTTTTACCGGTGCGCTTTCGTTTGGTGCAGGTGCATTATTGACGATGAATTCCATTAGCCTGTTAGCGCCCCAGTTGTATTTTGCACCTATACAAAATACAGGGAACAATCCCCTGGTTGCCAAACCAACTTTAAGTCCCTGTTGCATCTCGTCCTCAGACAAAGTTCCATTATCAAAAAATTTCTCCATTAATTCTTCATCACTTGATGCCAGGTCCTCTATCATTGCTTCCTGCATTTCCTGTGCTTTTGCCTTTTCCTCTTCCGGTATGTCGGTTATCTCGGGTTTTCCTCCATCTTCCGGAAATTTGTACATTTTCATTTTCAGTAAGTCGATAACTGAATCGAAACCGTGTCCGATATTAACAGGATACTGACATATAGAAAGGCTTCCACCGAATTGAGATTTCATTTGCCTGATGGTTTCATCAAAGTTTGAGTTCTCATGTTCTAAGTGGTTAATTGCAAATACTACAGGTGTATTGTATTTATCGGTATATCTCCAGGCAATTTCAGTTCCGACTTCCACTCGATTTTGTGCGTTGACTATCATTACGGCTGTATCAACAACTTTAATTGCGGCAGTAACTTCTCCTACAAAATCATCAAATCCCGGAGTATCAATAATATTAATTTTCTTTCCGTTGAATTCAGTATAAAGTATAGTTGAAAAAACTGAGTTTTGACGTTCAAGTTCAATGATCCGGTAATCGGAAACGGAATTTTTATCATCCACTGATCCCCTTCTGTTTATCACACCGCCTTCGAACAACATATCTTCAGCCAGGGTTGTTTTCCCTGATTTTGCACCCCCGACAAGTGCAATGTTCCTAATGTCTTTAGTTTCGTAAACCTTCATTTTTCTTTGATTCTTAAATGATTAAATTATGTTTTGAAAAAAGTGGGGCAAAAGTATAAAAAAACTAAAGAATTATTTGACAATAATTTATAAAACTTTATAATTGACAAGCCAGATTTCATTTCAAGGTGAAACTAAATCTATTTCTTTGACTTAATATTAAAGATTCCAAATCATTTCTTTGGCTTCTACCCATTTCTCGTCATTTATTTTAGGACCTATCATTTCAATAACTTTTCCTGACAGGATTGAACCAATATATCCGCATTTATCTAATGGCAGACCATTAATCAGTCCATACAGGAAACCCGAAGCATACAGATCGCCTGCGCCGGTAGTGTCATTACTTTTTACTTCAATAACTCCCACAGTGTAAAATTCCTCACCACTTTTTACCAATGAACCGTTTTTGCCAATTTTCACTACAGCAATTTCGCATAATTCAGCAAATTCATCCAAAGCCTCTTTAGGCTCTTTTCCTGTAAATGCCTTTGCCTCTTCTTCATTGGCAAAAACAATATCAACGTGCTTTTTTAGTATCTTACGAAGAAAATCCACATTTTCCTCCACTACATTATAACTTGCCATATCAATAGAGACCTTTAATCCTTTTTCACGGGCAAGTTTAACAGCACGCTCAATGAGAGCATGATTTTGTACAAGATAACCTTCAATATGGAAATAATCATATCCTTCGAACTGATCCGGCTTAAGGTCATCAACCGACAATTCCACTGCTGCACCAAGGAATGTTGCAAATGTCCTTTCTGCGTCAGGGCTTATCAGCGCCATGGCTTTTCCGGTGGCAGTATCGCTTTTCAGTAACTTAGGTTCAATATTGCTTTTCACAAGGTCCTCACTGAAAAACCTTCCGAATTCATCATCGCCAACTTTTCCAACAAAGCCGGTTTCAATTCCCATATTTGCCAGTCCGTGAATGGTATTAGCTGCTGATCCGCCGGATGCAATTTGCTTTTTCATCCCCTCGGTTCCTTCATTGACTTTATTGCTGTAATTATGGTCAACTAATTGCATACTTCCTTTAGGTAAAGAAAAGTCATCTAATGTCTTATCGCTTTCAAGC
This sequence comes from Bacteroidales bacterium, assembly GCA_021107975.1. Taxonomy (GTDB): domain Bacteria; phylum Bacteroidota; class Bacteroidia; order Bacteroidales; family JAADJA01; genus JAADJA01. Next base: position 3,302 of record JAIORT010000474.1, read on the forward strand.
GCTGTCATAATATCAACAAGCGCATTGCCCATTCCTAATACTTTTGCCATATTTATTATCAAATTTTTTGGCAAATGTATTGTTTATTTAGAAAAAACATATACTTTTGCACCCTCTTTTTAAGACCCTTATTGTAAGAGGGAAAAAAAGAAAGTTCTAAAAAATATTCCCCAATAGCTCAGCTGGTTAGAGCGACTGACTGTTAATCAGTAGGTCCTTGGTTCGAATCCAAGTTGGGGAGCGAAGATGCCGGCAAGTTGCCGGCTTTTTTT
>JAIORT010000385.1 GCA_021107975.1 Bacteroidales bacterium
TGATCCGTCTGTTGCTGAAAATTCAGGAAATTTGGATTGGTTTGCCGATGGTTCAATGATTTATCAATTTAATAATGCCGTACTGAAGGGAAAAGTCGGTGATATTACAATAGTCGAAACCGCGTTTGGTTATCATGTTATAAAGATTACCGGCAAACAAAAACCCGTAAAAAAAGTCAGGGTTGCTATTGTTGACATTGACATTAGTCCAAGCCAGCAAACCTACCAGGATGTATTTACCAAAGCCAGTGAATTCCAGGGGAAATCTACATCTCTTGAGGCATTCGATACTCTAACAACAAATATGGGCTTAAACAAACGTTCGGCACCATATTTACAACCAATGGGAGACCGCATTGCCGGACTCGATTATCCAAGACCTATCATTCAATGGTCGTTCATCGAGGGAATAGGGGTTGGATCGGTTTCGCATGTATTTACTATGGAAGAAAAATATGTAGTGGCAGTGGTAACAAAAATAAGAGAAAAGGGAATCCCTGAACTTGATGAAATTAAGGATATGATAGAACCATTGATCATTAAAGAATTAAAAGGTGATTTAACGGTTGACAAAATGAATAATATCTTAAAAGAAGCAAAAAATCTTGTTCAAATAGCTAAGAAACTTGATTCAAAAGTTGATACTGTTGACAACGTTAGTTTTAATATGAGAAATATTGCGGGTTATGGTAATGAAGCTAATCTTCTGGCTAAAGTATTTACCATGAAAAACGGAGTAATTTCGAGACCTGTTAAGGGTAACAACGCAGCTTTTTTTGTAATTGTTGACGAAATAATTGACCCGGAACCAAACCAGGATAGGAAAATGTATGAAAGACAGATGCTGATGAATTTCAGGGCAAAAGTCAATAATAATTCTTTCCTTCAGGCTTTAGAAGAAAAAGCGGATATTATTGATAACAGGGTAACGTTTTATTAATTTTAAGATTTTACTTTACTTTTTCCTCTTCTGCCTGGATTATTTCAAAAGTATCTTCATTATAAACAAAAGCAACAATAGCACAATGCCGGTCTTTCCATTCGGCATTTAAAGTAAAACCATCATATTGAACAGTGTAAATAGAACCGGCTGCGATATTTTCATCAGTAACAATGTCGCCCCAGGTGCCATTAAGCGATCCTCTGAGCATATTATCATGGACATAATCAAGCCAGTCGGGTGTGGGTCCAAGTGCCGGATCATTGTTTTTTTGAGGTGCAACAATGCTGTCTTCAATTATATAAGCACAAACCCTGTATGCTCCCGGCAAAGCATTGATGAATTCAATATCGAGTGAAGTATTTAATACTCTTGTTTGTTCATTATAAATATTGCTGATAGTAATACCTGCATCAGCCGGTCTGGCAACTTCCTGTCCAACGGCAGACTGCCATTCTGTTTCAACGAGTATCCTGTCCTGACCTTCACCTATCCTGTTAACCATGCCGGAAGGATTAGAGACAATGCCAAAAAAATCATTTAACTCTTCTCCAACGTCTGTTCTGAAATCTGCCGTAAAAGGCGCATTGGTAGGTTGAGCAAAATAACCTGCATGCACAGCAATAATTACAAGTTGATCCTTATACTCATCTTTTAATTCATGTGCAGTCATGGCTGCTCCGGGGCAGTTTACACAGGTATGACCGGTATAATCTTCAAGTAATACTTTCCTGTTTCCTCCCCCACCGTTTATTTCTCTTTCATAAGGTTCTTCAATTTTGTCGCAAGACTGAAAAATGAAAACTCCCAAAGCAATTGAAATAAATATTTTTACAATTTTGTTCATAGAAAATCATTTTAGAAACTGCTAAAAATTGTTAATGTTAAACCGCTTGCTGCAGGCACCTTCCGGCAAATACCGCCCACACACAAAATACCTTCACGCTGTAAGCCATAAGACAATTGAATACGATTAGGTCCGGTAGTGTATCCGAAAGCCGCCGAATAATAATGATACGTATTATTACTTTGCGGATTGTTGAAATTATATTCGTCCCTTACCGAGAAGAACCATTTTGGAGCTATTGTATATTCAAGCAAAGCGGCAGCCCAATTACCCGAATCTTGTGGTGTTTCCAAATATTGCAGTTCTAACCTCAAAGCATTTTTTCTGTCAAACTTATAAGTTACATCAGCAACTCCCACATGCACGTTATAGATGTTATGGTCGCTCTCAATTCCTTCTTCAATTACATCAAAGTTATAATTCAGGTATGTGTATGCCAGGATCATTTTCCATTTCTTATTTATCTTTTTACTTATCTCAATGTTCCAATCTTCGAAATATTCCAAATTTCCGAACCAAAAAAAAGTAGAAGTATAACCTTTTGTTCCTTCAGCGCCTATCGGAGTTGTATCATTCAATGCCTTTTTATCAATAGCATTAACCCTGGTAAAATTGAATTCAAGCGTAGTTCCATAACGCCCTCCAATCTTCGATTTTTTCGGAATCGTATAAACAACCTGTGCATTTACAGCCATTTCTCCATTGGGTTGAGTGGCATACGGATACATCGCTTCAAGACTGTAAGAATGCATTTTTGTGAGAGGCGGAAGAAAGCTTAAATCCAGGGCATTTCCTGTTTCAAACCTGTCGGATTTAAAGCTCATATTATCAATCCATTTGGCTCCCAGAGTTATCCCCAACCCTTTTTGAGAATATGACCCCGAAATAAATAATGCTTGCCCTTCATTGTAAATCACATTATTAATAGCTGATGGATCGTTGATCTTGTATGCATATTCACCCAAAAAATTTACCCGCCCTCTCGAAATGTTAAACCTGCCTGAAAAAGCAGTAACGTTTTCGGGTAATTTGTATTTGAAGAAAGGATCATCTTTTTGATATTTACTCATAAAGCCGCCACCAAGTATAATTTTGGTTTTATTATTATTCCATGCTTTGAATATGTTGTTCAGGAAAAATTCCGCATCTGCTCCTTTTACAATTCCCCTGTCGCTATCTTTATATTTTACCCAATAATACCGTTGCACACCATAAATACCTTTTAATGCAACACCTTTAAAAGGATTAAACTTCACCCTTATTCCATTTACCGAATTATCATAACCCAATGTCCATTCTTCGTAAGCCCTGAATATTAAACCGTTTCCAAACTGATCATAAAAGTTGCCAACGGTTATTTCAAATTTATCTTTTTTATAGGAAGCAAACCAATATGGAATTCCTGTGCCTTCATAAGCCGGATCAAATCCAACAAGGGGTTTAAGATAGGATTCAAAACGAAGACCTGCCGTAAAATTTTTATTGGTATAAATAAAACTTCCAAAACCGTTCATACCTACCTTTTCCCCGTTAATATCTTCCTTTGTAATGCCAATCTGCGAATTAGGCTCATAAGTTTGAACATCAATCTGGAAATTACCCCTTACCTGTCCGCCAAGAATATCTTGTGCCTGGGTTAAAACAGGCAGAATAGCAATAAAAATAAACAGGTATAAAAACCGTATAACAGTAATTTTTTTCAAGATTATTGATTTTTTAATTTGCATTTTTACTTTTGATAATTATTCCTGTTCTGATATATCTTCTCCTGCTTT
>JAIORT010000118.1 GCA_021107975.1 Bacteroidales bacterium
TCGACGGTTTGGAAAAAATATATAACAAAGGAAAGGAACAGGAAGCCATCCGGCTAATATATAAAGACGGCGACCTTTTGTATATCAGCATACACTCACTGCATAGGATTTCCAAATTTGTCGGCAAGGAGGGTTCGGCGCCTTCGTTAAACAGGCTGGGTTCAAATGCCTGGAATAAATTAAAGGAAAAGACAAAGAAAAAAGTCAAGGATATTGCAAAAGAACTTATTAAACTTTACGCTGAAAGAAAATCATCAACCGGGCATCAATTTCCGCCGGATACTTATTTGCAGCATGAATTGGAGGCATCCTTTATTTATGAAGATACTCCCGATCAGTTGAAATCGACGCAGGACGTTAAAAAAGATATGGAAGCCCAATATCCTATGGACAGGCTTGTTTGCGGTGATGTGGGATTTGGCAAGACCGAAGTAGCCATCAGGGCAGCTTTTAAAGCCGTAGCTGAAAGTAAGCAGGTGGCTATTCTTGTTCCAACCACTATTTTAGCTCTTCAGCATTATCAGACATTTAGTGAAAGATTAGACGAATTTCCCTGCAAAATCGAATATATAAATCGTTTCAAAAGCAGGAAGTTACAAACGGCTATTAAAAAGGAGTTAAAAGAAGGGGGAATCGATATTCTTATCGGAACGCACCGCTTAATTGGAAAAGATATTGAATTTAAAGACCTCGGCTTGCTCATCATTGACGAAGAACAAAAATTCGGTGTGGCTGCAAAGGAAAAGCTAAAGCAAATGAAAGTGAATGTGGATACGCTGATACTTACAGCCACGCCCATTCCAAGAACAATGCAGTTTTCGTTGATGGGAGCCAGAGATTTATCCATTATTAATACACCTCCATCAAACAGGTATCCCATTCAAACCGAACTGCGATCGTTCAGTGAAGATGTTATCCGCGATGCCATTAATTATGAAACTGACAGAGGAGGACAAGTGTTTTTTGTCCATAACAGGGTTCAGAATATTATGGGAGTGGCTGATATGATCCAGAAGTTCTGCCCCGATATAACAATCGCCATCGGGCACGGACAGATGCAAGGTTATAAGTTAGAAAAAGTTATGCTGGAGTTTATTGATGGCAAATATGATGTTTTGCTTTCTACAACTATCATTGAATCGGGTCTTGATATTCCGAATGTAAATACCATCATCATCAACGAAGCTCAGAATTACGGGCTTAGCGATCTCCACCAGCTACGCGGAAGAGTGGGCAGAGCAAACAGGAAAGCATTTTGTTATTTACTCTCTCCGCCGCTTTCGGTTCTTACGCCTGAAGCCCGTAAACGCCTTAAAGCTATTGAAGAATTTTCGGCATTGGGAAGCGGTTTTAATATTGCTATGCGCGATCTGGATATTCGCGGAGCCGGTAATATCCTCGGTGCAGAACAAAGCGGATTCATCTCTGATATCGGTTTTGAAATGTATCACAAAATCCTTAATGAAGCCATCCTGGAATTGAAAGAAGCTGAGTTTAAAGACCTTTATAAAGAAGATACCAAGGCTGAATTTGTAAAAGATTGTCAGATAGAAACCGACATGGCTATTCTTATTCCCGATGATTACATTACCAATATCACCGAACGGTTGAGCCTGTATAAGGAGTTAGACAACATAGAAACTGAGGAAGAACTTCGACAATTCATAGATCGACTGATCGACCGTTTCGGTATAATTCCTTCTCAAACGCAAGAACTGATCAATACTATCCGTCTGCGCTGGCTGGCAAAAGATATTGGTTTTGAAAAAATCATTATGAAAAATGAAAAATTCACCGGTTATTTCATTTCCAACCAGGAATCACCTTTCTATCAATCGAAAAAATTTACACAGGTGTTACATTTTGTCCAGATGAATCCATCTATATGTAGAATGCGCGAGGCAAAGGATAAACTGTCTTTAACGTTTTTTAATATTATAACAGTAGAAAATGCTTTGGGAGTATTGAGAAAGGTTAATGAATGAAATTCAGATATCTATATCTGACTTTTTTTTGATAATTAATCAGCCTGACACAAATCATTAAGTAGTCGAAGTTTTGTAATGTTTGGAGGAGGGGACATAAAAGGTTCGACGTAGATGGAATCTACGCCGAACGGCTAAACGTTTGACGTTCGGCGTAGTCTCCAGACTACGTCAAAGATAAGATCATAGTTGGTGCTTTGGCATTCAAAGAAAATATTTATGATGGAGATACATTAGAACCACAATTACAACAAGTTGAAAGATTAACAAATTATCAACCTGAATCTGGAATCGTTGATAGAGGGTATCGAGGCAAAAATATCGTACTTGACACAAAAATAATATGCCCCCAAAAATTACCTGCATCAACCAATAGTTATCAAAAGCAAAAAGTAAAAAAATAATTTAGTGCCAGGGCTGGAATTGAACCGGTCATAGGCCACATAAAGCACGATCACAGGATGATACGAAATTATTTATCCGGAGAACTGGGAGACACATTAAATACTCTATTGGCTTCAGCCGGATTTAATATGAAAAAGATGCTTCGCAGGTTAAAAGCTGAAGCAATAAATTTTATTTTCAATATTTCCACAAGGGTATTTCTTGTGAGTCTCTGCCCAAATTATTCTATTAGGTGAAAATAAGGACTTTTTCAGGTTCAACTATTTAAGCTAATTATTCCACATTCACCTCCCTTTTTTCCAGGCTCACCGGATTATATTTTATTCAAACATATAAAATGTTGTTTATTTGCATGGTTAGTTATAATTGTATAAAAAATAAGATTGGAAAATAAAGTAACATAAAACAACTTTAAACCGTCTGTTTAAAAGATTATAAAAAGAAAAAATGTAAATAAATGAATTATGAATAGACTAAAATTGTTTTGTCTTTCTGCTCTTTTAATAATAATGAGTAATAAGATTTTTACTCAAAACATAACTCAAACCGTTAAAGGGCAGGTAATTGAAAAGCAAACTTTAGCGCCGCTTCCGGGAGCTACGGTAATATTATTGGAAACAGACCCTCTTGTAGGTACAACTACAAATACCGACGGCTATTTTGTCCTTGAAAATGTTCCTGTCGGACGGGTAAGTTTACAGGTGAGATATATGGGATATCATACTGCCACAATAAATAATCTTAATCTTATGTCGGGTAAAGAATTGGTGGTGAACGTTGAAATGGAGGAGAAGGTTGAGAAAATAGATGAAGTAGTAATAACTGCTACGCGAAAAGGGGAAACTATAAACCAAATGACGAGTATTAGTGCCAGAACCTTTTCGGTTGAAGAAACTCAGCGATTTGCCGGGGCAATGAATGATGTTTCAAGAATGGCTGCTAATTATGCAGGTGTTTGTACTTCAAACGATGCTTTGAATGATATTGTAATTCGCGGCAATTCACCATCAGGATTATTATGGCAGCTTGATGGCGTTGATATACCCAATCCTAATCATTTCGGACAATTAGGTGCAACAGGTGGACCTGTAAGTATGTTAAATAATAATGTTCTCTCAAATTCCGATTTTATGACAGGCGCTTTCCCTGCCGAATATGGAAATGCTTTAT
>JAIORT010000057.1 GCA_021107975.1 Bacteroidales bacterium
GAAGCTTTAAATGCTTTAAATACAAGATTTTTCCGGGAAATGGATGATGTGGTTGACACTATTTCTGCGAACCCGGACGTAAAGGTTATGGTGATAACCGGTTCGGGGAAAGCATTTGCAGCAGGAGCAGATATTGCCGAAATGGTGAACAAAAACCCGGAAGAAGGAACAGCATTTTCAAAAACCGGACAAAATACTTTTAACAGTTTAGGAAAAATAGAAATTCCTGTTATCGCAGCTATTAATGGATTTACCCTTGGTGGTGGTCTGGAACTGGCAATGGGATGCGATTTCAGGATTGCAAGTTCAAAAGCAAAATTCGGACAACCTGAAGTGAGCCTGGGCTTGATTCCAGGATATGCAGCAACACAACGACTTTCGAGATTAGTTGGATTAGGCGATGCTTTATTTCTTTTAATGACAGGCGAAATGATTGGCGCCAATGATGCGCTGAGAATTGGTTTGGTTCAAAAAGTTGTTGAACCCGAGGAGTTGATGGATGAAGTGAACAAAATTGCTAAAACTATTGCTTCAAAAGGACCGCAGGCTGTTAGGAAAGTGAAAGCGGTTACACGTGAAGGATTACTTTCAGACTTTAAAGCAGGTTGTGAACTTGAAGCAGAACAATTTGGAAGCTTGTTTGGTTCGGGTAGTGAAGGAGAAGAAGGCATGAAGGCTTTTTTAGAGAAAAGGAAACCGGAATGGAAATATACTAATTCTTAATACCGAAGCTTCGGCACGAAGTCCCGAAACTTCGGAATTTAGAATTAGTTATGCGTTGCAACAGGCCTTTAATAGTTTTGCAAACCTGTTCTGCAATAGTATAATCAGTTGGCAGTCTTCAATCCACAATCTCTAATTGTTCTTTCAGACAATTATTATGTAAAAAAATAAATATTAATATTGTAAATTGATTTTTAAAATCATCTGAAATAAAAAAATAAAAAAATGAATTACGACGAAAGACTTCAAAATGTATCGGTATTAGGCGCAGCAGGTAAAATGGGAAGCGGAATTTTATTGCTCACCGCCGTTGAAATGGCTGACCTTAGCCTGAAACCGGAAAATAAAGGAAAAACATTTTGCCTTAATGCAATTGATGTATCGCATGAAGGGCTTGCAGGATTGATGAAATACCTGAAAGCACAGGTGCGCCGGATAGCTGAAAAAAAGACTGTTCTTTTACGAAAATTGTATGCCGAAAGGGCAGACCTAATCGAAAATGAAGAAATTATTGATGAATATATTTTCGATGTGATGAGCATTGTACGTCCTGTTACTACAATTGAATCCACTTATAATTCAAACCTGATTTTCGAAGCCATTATTGAAAATCTGGATTTAAAGATTAAGCTGTTTTCTCAAATCGAAAAAAATAACCCGAACAAGCCCTGGTTCTTTACAAATACCTCATCCATACCTATCCATATTCTTGACGAAGGTGTAAAGTTAAATGGTAGAATTTTAGGGTTCCATTTTTACAACCCACCCGCCATTCAGAGGCTGGTTGAATTGATAACCCTGAATAATAACAGTGATGAAATGGTGGATTTTGCCAATACTTTTGCTAAGAACCTGAAAAAGGTCATTGTTCCGTCAAATGATTTTGCCGGGTTTATCGGCAACGGTCATTTTATGCGCGATGCACTGCATGGAATTTCTGAAGTTGAAAGTTTATCGCAGCAAATGCCTTTTGTTGAGGCTTTGTATATGATTAATAAAGTTTCGCAGGATTTCCTTATTCGTCCGATGGGAATTTTTCAGTTGATTGATTATGTTGGTGTGGATGTAGTAAAATTTATTATGCAGGTAATGAATCCGAACTTACCTGACGAAGACCTTCACAGCGATCTGCTTGACAAGTTGATGGATATGGGTGTGAAAGGAGGACAGAACCCTGATGGTTCACAGAAAGACGGTTTCCTGAAATACGAGAGGGGAAAACCTGTTGCTGTTTTCAATCCTGATACAAAAGAATATGATAATATTGCAGAATTTCAGGCTAAATGCGATGAAAAACTCGGTTCCCTGCCGGAATCATGGAAACCATGGAAAGTGATCAATTTTAGCAGGGGAAAGAAAGAAACCATGCTTGAAACTTTTTTCAATGAACTTAATGCTATGGATACATTAGGCGCTCAACTGGCAAAAAAATATAATGCTCGCTCCAATGAGATAGGCAATTACCTTGTCTCGAGTGGCGTTGCAAATAATACGGAAGATGTTAATACTGTTATGTTGACAGGTTTTTACCATGCGTATGGGCCTATTAATGATTATTTAAAATAAAAAGCAAAATTAAATATTATGAGTAAACTAAGACGAAAAGTATATATGGCTGGCGGTTATAACACCGTTTCGCTTGGAACCGGCAGAAAAGAATTTAACCCTAAAAAGCCCCGTCCGGGTCTTGAGCATTATATTAAAGAAGCCGGACAGGGTACGCTAAAGCAAATTGGCGGAGCAAAAAATGTTGACGAAGGAGCGATTGGTAATTTTATGGCTCCACGCTTTAACAAGCAAGGACACATTGCAGGTCTTATTCCGATAATAGACGAAGAATTGCAATATAAACCCTGTGTCCGTACCGAAGGTGCATGTGCTTCGGGAGCGCTTTCATTAGCGAGCGGAATAAAATCAATATTAGCTGAAACTGCTGATGTTGTGCTCGCTATCGGAGTTGAAGTACAAAATTCCATGAAAGCTATTTACGGCGCCGACGTATTGGCAGGAGCCGGTTGGTTCCAGAAACGGAAAAACGGACATGCTTATTTCTTCCCTGGACAGTTTAGCGACAGGGCAGGGGCTTATTATGAAAAATACGGTTTGGATTATGCCCGTAAAGGGATGAAACAATGGTTTGTAAATGCTATCGAAAATGCACGGCTTTGCCCGACAGCACAGGAATATGAAAACAAAGTTGAAGACCTGGGAGCACTGTATGATAAAATGAAACCAAACGGAAAAGTTTTTGTTGATAATCTTAACGTACTCGATTGTTCCAAAGTATCGGATGCTGCTTCAGGAATTGCGATCATGTCGGAAGAGGGACTGGAAAGATGTGGAATATCCAAAGATAAAGCAGTGGAAGTAATCAGCTTTTCACAGGTTGAACGGAATTTAACAAATGACCCACCCGACCTCACGGAATTAACGGCTATTAAAAAAGCGGCACATCAGGCGCTTGAATCAGCAGGAATAACTATTTATGATCTTGCTACAATAGAAATACATGATTGCTTCTCCATTGCCGGAGTCCTGTCAATGGAAGCACTTGGATTTGCAGAGCCGGGCAAAGGGGCACAGTTTATAGCTGACGGGAATACTGCGAGAAACGGAAAAATTCCAACAAATACTACCGGCGGATTAATAGGATGGGGGCATCCCACAGGCGGCACAGGAGTCCACCAGGCTGTTACAATGTTGGAACAATTAACAGGCAATGCCGGTGAAGCACAAATTGAAATCCCGGCAGATCGCCCATATGGTATGACTATTAATATGGGCGGTGACGATGTAACGGTTGTTGCAATTGTTTATAAGAGGGGGGATATTTAAA
>JAIORT010000156.1 GCA_021107975.1 Bacteroidales bacterium
TGTATTCATATAATATTGATTTCAAATTAATGATTTGCAAAGATATAAAAAGGTTACAACTAATCAATAGTGAAGAGTATGATGTCAAGGCAAATTCATGAAAAATTAAGTATTATAATTTCAGTACATTACGAAACAAATGATAATTCCATAGGAATTTTCAATTTATATCCCTGAACAGAAGTTCAGGGATATAAATTGAACAATCTGTACAAAGTCCCGTTAGGGATGACCTGTAATTCGTCATTATTTTATTTGAATTTTTCGATAATTTTGAATAAAGTTTCTACATACCCCGCTTCATCAGGCGGGGTGTTTTATTTTTTTATTAAATTTGCAAAAAACAAATTAACATGGGAACAATAACAATCGAAAGCAGCAAACCCGACGATCTCTATTTCCTTAACGAAATGGCCAGGCGCATGAACCTAAAGTCAAACATTGAAGCCCCCGAAAAGGAGATAAGTATTGGGCGGATAATGAATAATAACAAATTAGAAGATAAAAAACTGGCTGAAATGGCGTTTCTTACCAGCTCTGCCACTTTAGAGAAATTTTTTGAAAACGAAACCGAAAAAATGTTTTAATTATGAAAGTAGGTCAGGGAGATATTATAGAAATAAATTTTTACTTACCAGGTAAAAGGTTTGAACCACATCCATGTATTGTGGTTTCAAACAATGATGTTAATGAATATGAAGATAGTTTTGTGGTAGCAATGCTTTCCACAACAAAAACAAATGACAACTACTCGTATCATCTTGAAGATTATATGGTTACAAAAAAACCCAGAAATAAAGGACAGGTAAGGTGTCATTTAATCTCTTTGGCACCTGATAATGCTGTTCTTGGAAGGTACGGGAGAATTAAGAAAAAATACCTTATAGAGGTTATTGAAAAAATTAAATCTGATGTACTGAATGTAACTTAATTTCTAATAAAATTGCTTTAAAATTGCTTTGCTTAATGTTTCTTCTCTGATGATTTTTCCATTCTCCGTTTCCGAAAAACAATCAACATAGAATATTTGCTTTGGTATTTCGTATTTTGAAAGTCCGGATTTTAAAATTATTTCTTCAAAATCAGATAATGATGATTTGGTTCCTTCAATAATTAAAACAGCCTTTTCGCCAAGCCTTTCATCTGGTATTCCTGCAATGAAAAAACGTTGATTGATAAAAGGTTCAAGTTTTTGTTCAATTTTTTCGGGAGAAATTTTTATACCTCCACTGTTGATTACATTATCGTATCTGCCGGTAAATTCAAATTCCTTATCGTTTTTCAAATCAATCAGGTCGTTAGTTATAATTTTTTTATCTGATAAATGAGGGGCGATAATTACAAGGCAGCCTCTTTTATCCTTTTCAAACCAAATTCCTTTTAGCGCTTTAAAATAATTATCCGTATCGGGTCCCGATAGTTTTTTCAATGCCACGTGGGTAATGGTTTCGGTCATTCCGTAAGTATGATAAGTGTTATTATTGAGCTTACGGATTTTTTGCTTTAAACTAAAATTTAATTCACCGCCACCTATAATCAGGTTTTTAATCCTGTTCAGCTTTTTAATTCCGTTGATTTCATTAAAAATATTATAGACTTGCATTGGAGTCATAGCAGCGAAGTCAAACTCATCGTCTATATTTTTTAAAGGATTTCCCGAAGGTTCGACAGGAATCAGGTTCAAACCCAAAATAAATGCACGAACCACCATCATTTTGCCGGCAATGAAATCGATTGGGAGGCAAAGCAGGGTTTTATCGCCTTTCTGTAAATTGAAGAATTCACCTGTTATTAAGGCGCTTTTTATCATTTTTTCTTTTGGAATATCTATCCATTTCGGAGTGCCCGTCGAACCTGATGTTTTTATTTTAACAGAGGGATTATCAGAAATCCATTCTAAAATAAACTGATAAAGAATTTTTTTCCAGGCTTTCAATGATTTTACAGAAAGCTTATTCAAAGCCAATTGATGTAACTGATTTTCAGTATAAACTTTGGAGTTTAAAATTAAGGAAGTAAAACGTTCAGTCATTTTATTTGTTTTAATTAAGCTTGCCGAGAAATATTGAAAAATGTATTGATAAAAATACTATTTTTTTCGGTATAAGCCTGAAAATAATAAGCAAATAACCTCTGAGAAAAAAATTATTTTTATTTATACCAAATAATAATAAAAAAAATTCATATTTTTATCGAAAAATTTACGGTTCTAATCCCGTCCCGATCCCGAAATTTCGGGACGGGATTCAGGGTGCGGAAATCTAAAAAAATTGGGATAGTGTTTAATAGTCGGGAAATATAAAAAACTGATATAGAATGAAAAACTCTACTAAAGACACTTATGAAATAATTGAAAGAAAATTTATCGATTATCTTAAAGGCAGGGGACATCGTAAGACACCGGAAAGATTTACGATTTTAGAAGAGATTTACAACACAGAAGGACATTTCGATATTGAAACCTTGTATATCAGGATGAAAAATAACAGATACAGGGTTAGCCGGGCAACTCTTTATAATACTATGGAATTGTTATTAGACTGTAATCTTGTAACCAAGCATCAATTCGGTAATAACTGTGCCCAGTTTGAAAAATCGTTCAGATTTAAACAACATGACCATTTTGTTAATTTAGACAATGGTGAGGTTTTGGAATTTTGTGATGCAAGGATTCAACAGATACAAAAAACCGTTGAAAAAGAACTGGGCGTTGAAATAACACATCATTCACTTACATTTTACGGGCATAAAAAAAGCGCCGGCAAAAAATAATTTATTACTATATTTATATGAAAGCAGATGTTTTATTAGGTCTTCAATGGGGCGACGAGGGTAAAGGTAAAATAGTTGACGTTTTAACACCTCAATACGATATCATTGCAAGATTTCAGGGAGGTCCGAACGCAGGACATACAATAGAATTCGATAACAAGAAATTTATTCTCCACACAATACCTTCAGGTATTTTTAATCCCGGTACCATTAATGTAATTGGCAACGGCGTTATTATCGATCCTTTTATTTTCGGTAAAGAACTTGAAAACCTGAAGGCAAACAATATTAATGCTGAAAACAACCTGTTGATTTCAAAAAAGGCTCATCTTATTTTGCCTACACATCGCTTGCTGGATGCGACTTATGAAGCTGCAAAAGGCAAAGCTAAAATCGGTTCCACACTAAAAGGAATTGGTCCGACTTATACTGATAAAACCGCAAGGAACGGATTAAGAATTGGGAACATCATAAGAGATGATTTCCTGAAAAAATTCAATGAACTAAAAGAAAAGCATCTTCGTATAATTGATTCTTATGGGTTTGATTACTCTGATTATTTGCTTGATGGTTTAACTTTTAAAGATTATGAGGAACAATGGTTTGCGGCAATTGAAAAGATAAAGTCTATACAAAAAATTGATAGCGAGTATTTTATAAATCAAAGTCTGAATAATAATAAATCAGTATTAGCGGAGGGCGCACAAGGTACTCTTCTCGACCTTGATTTCGGGACATATCCTTTTGTTACATCTTCAAATACGGTAGCTGCCGGTG
>JAIORT010000185.1 GCA_021107975.1 Bacteroidales bacterium
ATATAAAGAAAAATAGTTCTGAAATTACTAAGCTTTGAAAAACAGCCCCGACTGGCGCAAGCGCCCGCTTGTGCCAACTCCTCCAGGTTAAAGCGAGGGTCCCTTGCACATTGAAATTTATAACTTCAATGTAAATGACCTGGCGGTTTGTAACCTGTTTTCTCGCAACTACCTATACGTGTGAGATTTTCCTTTTTGCTTTTGTTGTTCTTTATTTGTTATTTTGGCTTTCCTTTTTAATTCTTATTTCGCCTTTAACTGAATATAAGGGATCATAACCTCTTCCATTGAAACCCCTCCATGCTGGAAAGTGTTCCTGTAATACTTCACGTAGTAATTATAATTATTCGGATAAGCAAAGAAATCGTTTCTTTTACAGAAAATAAATGAAGAGCTGACATTCAACTTAGGAAGGTAGATATCGCTTGGGTTTCTCACTGCAAATACTTCTTTTCTGTTGTACTGAAGAGCTCTTCCGGTTTTATACCTTAAATTTGTATTTGTATTTCTGTCGCCTACGACTTTCACCGGATCGCTTACCCGCACCGAACCATGATCGGTTGTAATAGCGAGATCTATTTTCTTTTCACCAAGGTATTCAATAATATCTTTCAACGGAGAATGTTCAAACCATGATAATGTCAATGAGCGATAAGCGGGGTCATCGTCTGCCAGTTCCCTGATGATCTCCATCTCAGTGCGGGCATGCGAGAGCATATCCACAAAATTGTAAACAATAACATTAAGATCGTTTCGCAACAGGTTCGGAAGATTATCAACCAGCTTTCTTCCAACATTCAGGTTTAAAACTTTAGTGTAACTGAATTTAATATTTTTACCGTAACGCTTTAAAAATTCCCCAAGCAGTTTATCTTCAAACCTATTTTTAGTGCCTTCTTCATCTTCTCTAACCCAATATTGCGGATATTTCCTTTCGATCTCTGCTGGCATTAACCCTGAAAAAATAGCATTACGTGAATATTGAGTTACAGTTGGCAGAATACTATAAAATATCTCATCGCTTGTTACCCTGTAATATTCTTCTATAATAGGTTGAATCACCTTCCACTGGTCATAGCGTAAATTATCTATAATAATAAGAAAAACAGGCTTTTTGGAATTTAACATTGGGAACAGCCTTTCTTTAAGTAGTGTATGCGACAATATCGGTCTTTCGTCAGCATCTCCGTTAATCCAGTCAACATAGTTATTTTCAATAAATTTTGAGAACACCTGGTTTGCCTCAAGTTTCTGCATATTCAGTACTTCTTTAATACTATTGTCTTTTGATTTCTCTAATTCCAGTTCCCAGCGTGTCAACCGTTTGTAAACATCAACCCATTCTTCATAATCAAGACTACCGGATATCTTCATACCCAGCTTGCTAAATGCCTGTTGATACTGAGTTGTTGTTTTTTCGCTCACAAGCTTTTTGTTTTCCAGGTTCTTTTTCAGGCTTAGCAATATTTGGTTTGGATTAACAGGTTTAATAAGGTAATCCGCTATATTCGATCCAATGGCTTCCTCCATAATGGTTTCTTCCTCACTTTTAGTTATCATCACTACAGGCAGGTTTGGGAAGTCCACTTTCATTTGCTCCAGCGTTTCAATACCTGAAAGACCGGGCATCTGTTCATCTAAGAAAACAATATCGTAAGGCTGGCTCCGCACCATATCAAGTGCTTCGGCGCCGTTATTTGTGATATGTACTGTATAGCCTTTCTGCTCTAAAAATAAAATGTGGGGTTTTAGCAGGTCGATTTCATCATCTACCCATAAAATGTTTATTTTATCCATTTGGAAAATTTAGTTTTATAATTTAAAAAGAATAGAGTATTTCATCATTCTTTAATGCACAAAAACGTATTTTATTGTTTGAAATAAAAAAAATCGCAGTCTTTCGACCGCGATCTGAAGAATGAGAAACTTTTGCGCCATATTCAGGCAGCTACATTCAGAAGGTTTAAAACTCTTCCTATGCAATTGGTTTTAGTATATTACTTATAACTGAATGCCGATTTATCCATAAAATATCTTCTTTGCTTAGAGCAGGTGTTAATAAAATCATCCTTTAAATTCAATATTAAATAATGCGTTCGTAAAAATATAATCAAATATTGGGAAATATATAGCTGAAAACTATTAGAAAAAAAAATAGCTGAATACTACTATTTTTATTTATTTAATAGCTAATGTGTGATTTACTGCCGAGAATGTTAATTTTGTAAAAAATATATTTTGTTAGACGCTTTAAAAGACAAACGAAAAATCATAAATGATCCTGTTTACGGATTCATCAACATTCCTGATAAGTTGATATTCGATTTGATTGAACATCCATACTTTCAGAGGCTCAGAAGAATAAAGCAATTAGGATTAACTCACCTTATATATCCGGGAGCCTTGCATACGCGATTTCACCATTCAATAGGAGCAATGCACCTGATGCAGCAAGCATTATCAGTTTTAAAGGCAAAAGGGCACAAAATAACAAAAGAGGAAGAACAAGGCGCTCTAATTGCTATTTTATTGCACGATATTGGACATGGTCCGTTCTCACATACACTTGAGAATTCCATTATCAAAGGCATAAATCATGAAGATATTTCAAAAATATTCATGTACCGATTAAACAGTCAGTTTGAGGGAATGCTTTCTATTGGCATTGATATTTTCAGGCATAAGTATCCGAAAAATTACCTCTCTCAATTAGTTTCAAGCCAACTCGATATGGACAGGCTGGATTACTTAGCACGAGATAGTTTTTTTACCGGCGTTTCCGAAGGCATAGTCAGTACTGAAAGAATTATTAAAATGCTTGATATGTCTGATGACAAACTTGTTGTTGAGGCAAAAGGGATTTATTCTATTGAAAAATTCGTTGTTGCACGAAGACTTATGTACTGGCAGGTTTATTTGCATAAAACAGTCCTTTCGGCAGAAAATTTACTAATGAAAATACTGAAACGGGCAGAGTATCTGACAAAAAAAGGCACCAACCTGTTTGCTACTCCTCCTTTAAAATTTTTTCTTGAAAATAATTTCAGTGATAATAATATACTTTCAAATCCTGAAATACTCAAAAAATATTCCATGCTCGATGATTTCGATATATTTACATCCATTAAAGTCTGGATAAACCATGAGGACAAAATTCTATCCACATTAAGCAGCAACCTTGTCAACCGTAAGCTCTTCAAGTGTAAAATTCAACCTGAGCCTTTCGATTATTTCTATATTGAAAAATTAAAGGAAAAAATTATAAATAAATATAATCTTAAAGAAAAAGACCTCGAATATTTTTTCTATAGCGATACGACTTCAAATTATGCATACAACCTTAAAGCAGACAAAATAAATATACTCTTCAGCTCAGGAAAAATCCTTGATATTGTTGAAGCTTCCGACCAGCTAAATATTTCCGTTCTTTCACAAGCTGTAACAAAACATTTTATCTGTTATCCCAAAGATGTTGATAACTGATAATAATTTAAGCATCAACTACCTGATTATTCACTAAATTTGCGTTCAATAAAATACTTAG
>JAIORT010000672.1 GCA_021107975.1 Bacteroidales bacterium
GGCGACAGGATAGAGGTGATGGCTTTTCCGCCTCTCGGAATCCAGACACTTGCACCGGTCATACGGCAACAAGGACATGATGTAAGAATGTTCGATACCTGCCACCCGCAAATGAAGGAAGAGCAGATCGCACAAGCTGTTTTAGATGAAAAGCCGGATGTAATCGCACTCTCATTTTTATCAACAACTTCTTATCTGCTTCTCAAGAGTATGGCAAAACGGTTAAAGAAAACAGCACCTCATACGCCTGTCATTACGGGTGGTGCATTTGCAACCGTAAATGCTGTTCATATCATGAAGGATGCCCCATATATTGATTGTGTAGGTAGGGGAGAAGGTGAAGAACTTCTCCCTGAGTATCTTGACAACCTTGATAATCCTGAAGTGGTGAGAAGCCTGACATGGCGCTCAAACGGAGAGATTATCCATAATCCTGACAGACCGCTTATCAGCGACCTTAACCGGTTCCCTTATCCTGACCGCTCCAGCCTGCCTATCGAATACATTGAGTCAATGCCACTGGATGTGCCGGCAGTTCTTTCGCTTGACCGTTTTTGTACGATGCAAACCAGCAGAGGATGCCCCTTTAATTGTATTTATTGTGATATTCCTTCATTAGCGCGGGGCAAGTGGCGGAGCAGGTCGCCGGAACATGTATTGGGAGAAATGCAACAGCTTAATGATGAGGGCTATCGGTCAATTTACCTTACCGATGACCACTTTTTGATGAAAAGGAAACGAATAGAAGAAATCTGCCAGGGAATAATTAATCGGAAATTGCAGTTTCATTGGGGTTGTGAGGGGCGGGTGGATTCGGTTGCCGTTGATGAGTTGCCCAATATGGTAAAGGCAAACTGTAACTTCCTTGCTTTCGGTGTTGAGTCAGGCACACAGAAAGTATTAGACCGATTGAATAAAAATCAAACACTTGAGCAAATTGAGCACGCTATCATGGAAGCTAAAAAACATGGAATAGAGACGACACATGGCTTTTTCCTTATTGGCTCGCCTGACGAAACCGAAGAAGATATTGTCGAGAGCTTCCGCTTTGCTGCAAGGTTAAACTTAGACACTTTCGGATTTAACCGCCTTTGCGTATATCGTGGGACTCCGTTGTGGCAGGAATATATTGACAGAGGAATCATAGATGATGAGAGTGACTGGCATAAGTGGTTCAAATGCTCCGACATTGATCCAACCATTCTGCCAAGCGAAGTTGTGCATAGAGCCAGGAAAAAGGGTTATCTGAAATTGTTTGGTTATCTGCTTCTGCACCGCCCTGTTAAAACATTCAGGCTCCTTCGCAAATTCGGCAGGTATATGCAGGCTTCTGATATTTTTAAACTTCTCTGGAGTCCGTTCCGTAAAAAAACTTTAACAAGGAAACCTGAACTGCCGGAAAGGATGATAGAACAGGGGCTGGATGCACCTGTAAGGAAGGCTTCATGAGGATTGCCGTAAAGGAATTAATTGAAACAAAAGCAAAAAGAAAATAAATGGCGTTTTTCCAAAACTCGGTAATTAATAAACATCTTAAAGCATTAGATAAGGAAGTTGTAAAAGCTGCTTATGCTAAGTTCAGGGACTATTTTCACAATCCTGAAATTCAGCAAAACATTCGTGATGCCAAAGAAGAACAATTTCAGGAGGGATTTTTAAGAGAACTCTTTGTAAAAATATTGGGATACACATTAAACCCACAACCAAACTACAACCTTACTACCGAGCTTAAAAACGAAAAGGGAGCAAAAAAAGCAGACGGAGCTATATTATCCACCTCTGGAGGTGCTGAAGGGAGAGGTAAAGAAGCCATTGGAGTAATTGAACTTAAATCTACAAAAACAAAAGACCTTGATAAAATAAACAACCAGGCATTTAACTATAAAAACAACCAAACGGGTTGTATTTATGTAATTACTTCAAATTTTGAAAAACTCCGCTTTTTTATACACAATTCGGTTAACCATATAGAATTTAACCTGTTCACGCTTACCAAACAGGAATTTGAATTGCTTTGGTTGTGCTTGAGTGCCGACAGTTTGTTGGGCGGTGTTCCGCTAAAAGCCAAAGAAGAAAGCTTATTAGCAGAAGAAAACATCACTAAGCAACTGTATAAAGATTACTCTTCTTTTAAAAACGACTTATGGCAAAGCATGGTGAAAAACAGTCCTGAAGCTGACCAATTGTTGCTTTTTAAGAAAACACAAAAATTATTAGACCGTTTTCTGTTCATCTTTTTTGGCGAAGATAGCGGTTTATTACCTCCTAATTCTATTTCCAGAATAGTAAAGCGATGGAATATCTTGAAAGAAGAAGATGCGTATAAACCTTTATACGACATCTTTAAGCAATATTTTGGATACATTAATACCGGAAGAGAAGGCAAAACCTCACAAGACGATATTTTTGCCTACAATGGTGGTTTGTTTTTCGCTGATGAAGTTTTGGATGCAGACTACATCAACAAGGGGTTGCAACCTCTTGTTGATGATGATGTGTTGCACCCGCATGTGATGAAACTAACGGCTTACGATTTTCAGAGTGAGGTTGACGTAAATATACTCGGGCACATTTTTGAAAACTCGCTGAATGAAATTGAAAATGTAATTGCCCAACTGAAAGGGCAGGAGGTTGACAAAAGCAAAACCAAACGAAAAAAAGATGGCGTTTTCTACACGCCTAAATACATTACCAAATACATTGTTGACAATACGGTGGGTAAGCTGTGTGAAGAAAAGAAAGCCAAATTAAATATTATAGATGAAGAATACGCTAAAGGCAGACGTAACCGTAAAAAAGAAACCGTTAAGAAACTGGATAAAAGTTTACAGGCTTACAGGGAATGGTTGCTGAACATTACCATTTGCGACCCTGCTTGCGGTAGTGGTGCTTTTTTGAACCAGGCATTGGAGTTTTTAATTGAAGAACACGAGTATATTGACGAATTACAAGCTCAACTCTTTGAAGAAAGTATTGTTTTCCAGGATGTAAGCAATCATATTTTGGAGAAAAACATTTATGGTGTTGACATTAACGAAGAAAGTGTTGATATAGCCAAACTCTCTTTATGGCTGCGTACCGCACAAAGAGGAAGAAAGTTGACCTCTTTGAACAATAACCTCAAATGTGGTAATTCTTTAATTGACGACCCTGAAGTAGCAGGGGAGAAGGCGTTTAATTGGAATATGGAATTTCCACAAGTTTTTAAGGAAAAAGAAAAGAAAGCTTGGCATATAACAACGGCAACACATAATTCGAGATATTCGCAACGAATGTTCGATAATTATGTAAAGCTTGGCGAAGCTGTTTGGATGTCGGAAAAAGACGAGATACTTGTTACTAAAACAATTGCTAATATTGTAAAAGAAGATAATCTAAATATAATATCGTATAACATCTGTGGCGACCACATGCACATTCTTCTGGTCTGCGAAGATGAAGAACTCCCGAAAATAGCAGGAAAAATAAAAGCCGTAAGTGCCCGAAAATATAATATAGAAAAAGGGATAACCGTTCCCGCTACGACCG
>JAIORT010000724.1 GCA_021107975.1 Bacteroidales bacterium
GACAGCCTGTCTGCCATGCTCAATTCTGAAGCAAACCTTAAAGTGGCAGGCAAAGTTACTAATGGCAAAGAGCTGGTTAAAAAAGTTCAGGAATCGGTTCCCGACCTGTGTATTGTGGACATGGACATGCCTGAAATGAATGGTCTCCAGGCATCGGAAATTCTGTTAAAATTATATCCCGATATAAAAATTCTGATACTCACCATGCACAATGAAAAAAGCCTGATTAAAAAAATGATGAGTATGGGTGTAAAAGGCTATTTAATTAAAACATGTGATAAAGATGAATTTATTTTTGCCATTAACCAGGTTCTAAAAAATAAAACCCATTTTTCGGATGAAGTAATTAAAACAATAGTCAAAGATAACGATTTTGATAATCCCGATTCTTCCTATCTTTCAAAAATAGCAATGTTGAGCAACAGAGAAAAAGAAATCATCCGGCATCTTTGTATCGGGTTGAGAAACAAACAAATATCCGAAAAACTTTATATCAGCCCGAAAACTATTGATAACCATCGCACCAGTATCATGCGAAAATTAGATGTCCATAATATTGTGGAATTGATAAGGTTTTGCTTAAAGCATGGATTAGCGGAATAAACCATTATTTCTCACCTTTATTTCAAAATACACCTAACTTAGTTTTACTTCATACTTTGGCATTTGATTTTGGTATTTTAAAATTTGCATTTTACGTTTTGCAATTTATATTATGCAAATAGGGTATTTACCCTATCAAATTAAATAATTTACCTTATTGTATATGTTACAAATTCGCAGTAATTTTACACAATTAAAATTTTGCATTGAAATTAATATTATTAACATTAAAACAAAAAAAGATGAAAAATTTAAGTATTATTCTGTTGGGCTTGCTCATTAGCATAGGCCCCGGCCTCATGGCCCAAAAACCAACTCCATTTGCCAGTAAAACAGCAAATGCTGATAAAATAAGTGTTAAGTTTGATTTTCCTGCTGAAGGGAGAACATCCAAAAAGGGTGGCGGCTATAGTGCGAATGTTGACCTGCTGGATCCGAAACCAAAAAAAGTAGCCCTTATAAGTTTCTATCTTTACGATCCTGCCTGTGGTAAAGCCAGTAAATCATCAACTACAACACATGTTTACTCATCCGCTTCTGTATGGACAACGCCCCAGGCATTGGCACAAACTCATATTGATGGATTTTACGAAAAGAGTTTAGCACCCTTAGTTGCCGGATTCAAAGAATATGGTATTGATTTGCTCACACCAGATCAGTATCTGGATACTCAAGAAAAGAAAGATTTTTTCTACGGTTTCAACCAAGAATCAGGAAAAAAGGAAAAAACTACAAGAACACAAATTGGATATAGTGTAGCTGCAAAAGGAGGTACTTTGAAGATTTGTCCTTATGATGAGGGATACAGGCCGTTTTTTGTAACCAACGAACCTCTTAACGAGTCTATGCTCGCTAATTTCGTAAATACAGGAATTGGCGGAGCCAACAGAAAAATGACTTCCAGTCTTGGTTACGATCTAGCCAAAGCAATAGATGTTGATGCAGTGGTGGTTTGCTATATTGTTACACGTAAACCCAAGAGCAATAAGGAAGATTATGTTGTAGATGCAGTATCCTTGTTTATGTTTGGCCCAAATCCAAAATCTGATGGCCCTGATGATAAGAATCGCGGACAGTTTTATTGCGGCACCCGATTTTTTGCAAAACAACTACAATTCGCGAATGAAAAAACCGGCGTTACAAGTTACGATAATATTGGAAACGTGATGACTGCTTTGGCTAAAAAGAATGCCAACTGGGTTATTAACAGGGCAAAAAAATAATAACTTTAGACTTGACATGTCTCACGGATCTGTCAGGTCTTTTAAAAACAAAACCTATGAAAACAATAATCTTAATATTATCGACTTTTTTACTCACATTTTCTCTACAAGCCCAAAAAACAGTATGGGCAAAACCCCTAACACACGATATATCACTGGTATCTAATTTCCACAAAGTTTGTACGGACAGTGAAGACAACTTTTATGTTATGGCAAACTTTGCCAGAAAAATAAACTTTGGAACAATTGAATTAAAAAGCGGAAGTAAGTCGCCGGATGTTCTGGATGCATTTATCGCCAAGATTGACCCGTATGGAGAAACAATCTTTTGGGGTATTCAGATTTCAAGCCTTGGCAATGTAGAAGGAAAAAGTATGACAACCGACAATAAAAACAATTTGTACGTTACCGGGTCTTTTGAAGGGGAAACTACTTTTGGTAATAATACTACCATCAGCCCGAAACACAAGTGGGGCTTTTTTATTGCAAAATACAATTCAGATGGAGAGTTTCAATGGGTAAGGCAGGGTGGTAATTTTGAGACAACTTGGACTATATCAACCGCAAACGGAAATGCAGTTAAAACAGATAAAGCAGGAAATGTTTATGTTGCAGCTACTGTTTTGGGCATGTACGATGATTGGGTACATGATCCGGCATTACCAATTGAAAAGCAATATTTGGGAAAAGCCTATTATGAAGACCAGCTTATTGAAGGAGATGAGTTTTATACAGGCAATCATTCTGTTATAGTTAAGCTATCACCGGATGGAGAATTAATCTGGAAAAAAGTTGGTGCATTAAACCTGACTCTAACAGATATTGCTGTTGATGACAATGAAAATACTTATCTGACCGGCGCTATTGGAGGAAAGAGTGTTTTTGAAGGGAAAAAATTAGAAGCTAACGGTTTATCGGATATCATTGTTATTAAGTTTGATAATGAAGGAAAAACAGCCTGGATTAAACAATTTGGAACGGGAGAACCATTCAGTGGCGGGGCTTATGCAACAAAACCAGCTACTGATATCGAAGGGGGCCAGTTTATCGCAATTGATGCCCGGCAGAACATATATATTACCGGTGTTCATTTCGATGAGGCAAAATTTGATGATAAAACACTCTCCTCCAATGCAAACATAAAAGGAATGGAAGTTGGAAATGCATTTCTGGCCAAACTTGATATGAATGGCAATATTAAATGGGTCAAGAATGCTGAAGGAAAGGGAACTGCCGGTTTAACAGGAATGGTTTGCGATAAAACCGGAAATGTTTACCTGTCAGGAGCTATAGGTTTTAAAAAGGTGACTTTTGATGGGAAAAAAGCCAAAGGTCCATTCATAATGAAATTTGATACAAACGGCGAAACACAATGGATAGATGATGCGGATACCCGTGATAAATCATGGGGCAAAACAGTTAAGGTCAGGGTTTCATATATAAGTGATATTGCAATTAACAAATCTGAAGATTTTCTATATACAACCGGAAATGCAGTAAAAGAAACCAAAGAAACGGATTATGGTTATAAAACATCAACTACCACCACAACCACAGAAACGATTATTGCAGTAAGTAAAGTAAAAACAGACTGACAACTAACCCAACGAGGGTTTGAAACCCTCGTAGGGTTATTAAAAAAATCATTATTAATCTTTTAAAACAAAACATTATGACAAAAAAAATTACAATTATCGCAA
>JAIORT010000233.1 GCA_021107975.1 Bacteroidales bacterium
AGTGTAACTTCGGATTTTTCCTTTAATGTAATACTAAAGATAGTTTCATCGGTAAAAGGATTCGGATAATTTCCTGATATTTTTGTTTCGTTAATATAGCCCGGATTGTTTTTTTCCACATCAGTTATTATTCCATCAAAATAGTCAAGGAACAGTTGCATCAATTTAACTTTTGTTGACACGGATGTGCTATCCACCAGCTTACCGAATTCAAATGTAGTACCGATAGTTTTGTATGTAATTGCGTTATATATAACTCCGCATCCGTAAAAAGGATCCTGTGTTGTAAAAATACTCATAGCCGGAGCCTCCGGTACGATTGAATAGTTATTTACAGGATTATGACCATCATAACCAAATAACATAGGATAAGTGAGTGTGCCCTCAACACTTAATATTTCTTCGTAAATGAACATCGACTCGTCAACAACATTAATATTAAACATAGGATGAACCGGAGTTTGCGGATCGCTTTTCCATGTAACTCTGCCTTCTAAATAAATGTTACCGCCATCCAGCAGAAAATCTTTAAGTGCCTGACCTTCATCCTGTGTTAATTCATAATTGGTAAAATGTAATCCAAGACAAATGAAAATATTTTTGTATATTCCAAGGTCTTCGGGGAAGATTGTGGTATATATGGCAAATATATCCATATTCTCAAAAGTTTCGTAAATTCCCGGTCCTGAATAATTCTTTGGATCAAGATCGAGCACTAAGGCAGTATATTTACCAATAACCGTATTAAAGGAACCAAAGCCACTTATACCTCCATCGCCCGAAATATTAAAGTCATAATTTATCAGAGTACCTTCCGGTGTTGCAGCATCGGATGTAACGCTGAATGTTTGCTCTGATGTTGTATTTGCTGCCATGCTGCCATAAGACTGGGCTGCTGAATTAATGGTAATATAAGGATCGGAACAAACAATCTCACCTATCACATTAAAAGCCTCCGACGATCCTGAGTTGGTTATTGTAACGGTAATGTCAACCGTTTCACCAGGGTCAAATCTTCCATTATTATTGCCGTTTGGATCAGACAATACAAAATCAGTAAATTCCAATACCGGGGCATGTGATTTTATAAGCAGTTGACTTGTCCATGTATCATTTCCGTCGGTTGCAACAACATCGAAAATAACATTATCATCATCAGGTATTAAATAGCTGACATCAAATGCAAAAGCATCCTGAATTGTTACAGAGGTTCCGGGTAAAAAGTCTCCGTAATTTTCAGTTCCGTCGGTAATTGTTATGTCAGTGTTTTGAGTGCTTAATGTAACAGATACATTATTTGCCTGAACCAAACCTATGTTTTGCATAGTTACGGTAAGTAAGATTGACTCGCCGTAATCCATTAATCCATTATTATTTCCGGTATTATCATTTATTTCAAAAGATTCTTCAATTACATAAGGTACATTGGATGGAATTACATCCACAGTTGCCTGGTACCTGTAATAATTCTGTTTTGTAACAGTAACAATCATTTGCGAACCTGATGACTGCCCTTGAATTATTACCTGAACCGGTTCGCCGGTTCCAACAGCCGTTCCGATAATTTCACCGTCAACGGTCAAGCCTATTAACGATCCGGTATCGGCTAAAACAGTGAATGTTTCCAAACCTTCTAAAAGATTATTATTATGAACGACTGTTAAATCCTGGGGCACTTCGGTATAAACCGACAAAAAAGCATCTCCATGATGATGAAATAAGTGATAAGTAACTGCTTTATTACCTGTGTTATAGGGCCATGAAGATTGTTTGAGAAAGTATTTGCCACCGGCATTTCCAAAAGCCGGCATGACTCCCCTGGAATCGGGTGTGGTTCCAAATTGCGGTAAGAATTCAGGCCACATATTATCATATATTCCCCAAACATAAGTATCATTTACAAAAGAGTATGAAACTTCGGAAGCTGCTATTAATCCAATCGCTCCGGAGTTTTGTCCGCCATTTGTATAACGGTGAAATTTTTCTGTAAAGCATGAATTATTTGTAAGATTATATTTACCTGTTAAGCAATTAATGGAAAACACAAAAGCAAGATCAGTATTTGACAAACCGTTAATATCACTGCTTGAATAATCCGGCTCGCCCCAGCCTTGTTCACCTCCATGGTCGCGATGCTGCACCATAAAGGCTCCGCTGTTAATTGCATCGTTAATTTTATTTGCATTGCCGCCTGTCCATCCGCCGAGTTCGGAAGGAGAAGCAGGAATATAACCCAGTCCGTTAGGTCCAAAAACATTTAATACCGTATTAGTATTAGCAGCAGTTGACCAGGGATCGACATTAGGATCCCCGTCATATATCGCATTAATACGCACCGGCTCTTTACCGAGCACATTTTTCCAGAATCCTCCGATACTTTCCGAGCATATCTGGAACCATCGTTCGGTTTGCCAGCCTAATGCAGTTACCGGATGATTGTAAAAATCGGGATTGGTGGGCGGAGTACGTTCATAATTCAGGAACTTTGTAACCATAGTTTCAAGCTCGGTTTCGTCATTTGCTGTTATTCGCGCAATAACAATATCGGGCATGTTGTTTCCGGTAACATCAGCATAAATATTATCGGAAGCACAATAACCATTATATATTGGGGAGAGAATGTTATTAGCCGCATTTGTACCGTAATCGCCTAACAGCAGGCAGGCAGCCGGAGCTATATCCCAGTTGTTGTAAGCATTGTTAATAAAACTTTCAATTGTACTGGTATTGTTTCCTCCTACTTCATCTAATGTATAGACTTCTGTCAGGATACCCTGTAATGTCCTGAATTTCCTGATGGAATCAGCCCATTGCTGAAATTCTGCGCCATTTGGAGTAATGATAAGATACTCGCATCCGGTATCCTTTAATCCCTGGGATGATTTATTATAATTTATTTCGGGGATGGATGCCTCATTCAAAAACATATCACTGATTAAAGGGTCCCACCAGCGGCTTCTTAGCCTGTCTTCCCCAAAATGGTTATTACCACCCTCGAAAGATATTTCCACCTGTATATCCCTGTAAATGATCAGTTGTTTCGTAACCGGATTGTACTGAAAAGGGGTTATCCCTAATATAACGGCATCAATGCCCCTAATTTGTGTTTGTTCGGAAAGGATTACCGGATTTTCAGGATAAAATGAATCGGTATTATAAATTGTTTCATCTTTCGTGTATTCCAAGGGTCCATCCTCTGTTTCCCATGGAATTCTCGGAGCAGGCGCAATGTTAATATTTTCAATTATCTCAGTGCGATAATCGAGTATTGTCAGGCTGGCAACGGCTCCTTGCGGGATTGCTAAATACCTTCCTGTTCCTGGCAAATTCGGTGCGCCCTCTTCATTGGGAAGAAATACATTGGGTAAAAAAAGTTCCTGCATTTCCTCGCCATTAATTAAACTGTTAGTGATGCCGAATGAATTTATTGAAAAGTTTATCCGGACTTTCGAGGCGTTTTGAGATTCAACAGTAAAGCCGGCTTTTCCCCAGCTATCTGTATAATTGATTTCTTCGGCTATAAT
>JAIORT010000043.1 GCA_021107975.1 Bacteroidales bacterium
AATAAAAAAAATAGAGGTCAATCCGAGAGAGTCTGCAATTGAGAAACTTGATAAGGGTGAAATAAAGACTCTCGTTAGCTCCCATATTGATTTATTTCAAATAAAAAGACTTAAAATATTGAAATTTATTTCAAACAAAAACATAATAATAAACCAAATCAAGATTGAAAATGCTGAAGTAAACTATTTAATTAATCCCAGGCAGGAACAACAAAAAATGAATAATACCCTGATTTTGCATAATATTTTTTCAGATAAGTTTAACGGGGCTGATATCAGGGACTTAGAAATCAGAAATGCCAACTTGAAATTTTTATCAAATAAAAACCCGGATGAACCTTTGTTTGAGGCTGATTCCGTATCAGTTGCCTTTAAAGACATAGTAATGAACGAGGAAACCCTTAAAAAGCCAATACCCTTCTCCTTCTCCGACTTTACTTTTGATACAAAGCATTCTTCAATAAAAGCCTTAGAGTATTACGATATCTATACTTCAAATGTTAACTTTAATATTGATGACACATGCCTTGTAATCAATAATTTCAGGATTGAACCCAAATACAGTAAAGAAGAATATAATAAACTTATAAAATTTGAAAATGATTGGTTTTCCATATCAACTGATAAAATTGTATTATACGGACTAAACCTAAGAGAATTAGAGTTTAACGATATTTTCAGGATTAACACAATTGATATAATCAATCCTGATATAAAAATTTACCGCGATAAAAGATTACCTGATCCTCCATTCAAATATAAGCCGTTAATTGCAAGTATCATAAAAAAAATATCCTATACGATTTCAGTTGATACTGTATTGATAAAGAATGGAAAACTTGTTTACCAGGAAATGCATGATTTGACTAATGAACCAGGTGAAGTTGATTTCGATGCATTGTACATATCAGTTTATAATGTTACAAATGACTCCCAACAGATAAAAAAGAACCCTGTTTTACAGGTCAGCCTTTCGAGTTTTTTAATGGACGAAGGAAACCTGAAAACCGATCTCAGGTTTTATCTTAACAGTCCCCGTGATTATTTTACTGCTAAGGGCAAGCTTGATTCTATTTCCGGGTTTGCATTTAATAAGATAACAAAAAACCTGCTTCTTGTACAAATAAATATGGGAGAAATTTATAGTGCTGAATTTGAATTTACTGCCAACGATGATGTTTCAAATGGGAAAATGATAATTTTTTATGATAATTTAAAAGTTGAAATATTTAAACCGAAACATTATAATAAAAAATCAAAAGCATGGTCCTTTATTGCAAATAAGCTGATTAAAAAGAAAAATCTGCCAGATGATCCAAAGTTCAGAACCGGAACCATATATTTTGAAAGAATAAAAAATAAGGCACTCCCCAACTATTTATGGAACAGTTTAAAAACAGGGGTAATATCCACAATAGCGCCGATAGCGGAGAAAAAGCAACATAAAAAGAAACAGAAGAAGTAACAAACTCAGTAGTAGTTGGCAACTAATGAAAACAAATGACTAACTGATAATTCCAGCCCTGATTATATATTTTGATAATCTTCAAAAATTGTTCATAAATATTTTTTAATCATAACAGTAAAAATTTTTACATTTGCTTCCCTTTTTTAGGTTAGTTGAATCAAATCAAAGTATATTAACCGATGCTTTATAAATATTCTAAAATTATTCATAATTTATAAAAATTAAAATTAATTATCATGAAAAAAACGATTTTACTTTTTTTGTCATTACTTGGACTATTACTAAGTAGTGAAAAACAATTTGCCCAAACAACGGTTTGGTCGCTCGATTTTGAGACCGTTGGAGGTTATACTACCAGTGAGCCGGAATTTACTGATGGATATTATGATTTTTTCCTCCGTACTGATGGTTCGGATATTGGACCTGACGTGGTTTATAACGGAATCATTGGTACATATTATTTTGCAGGAATGGACATAGACGGCGAGGGTGCTACGCTTCCAGTGTATTTGGATATTGATGATATCAATATTTCAGGACAAACCAGTCTGCAATTCAGGGTTTATTTAGCTGAAGACGAAGCAAATGACGGATTAGAAGATTGGGATGATTCAGATTATGTGCATTTCTATTATGATGTTGATAACAGTGGAACATTTACAAATCTTCTTTGGATTGAAAATGATGGTTCTCAATATAACAGTGCACCATTTATCGACACAAATTTTGATGGAACCGGAGATGGTACTGAAATCTCAGATACTTTTGTTCAGTTTAGCGTACCATTACCGGTAACCGGAAGCCTGATCGATATTCAAATTGAATTCAACCTTAATTCAGGAGATGAAGATATTGCAATTGATCAATTGGAAATAGTTGTCGGTGGTGGACCGCTTCCGCTTGATGCTAATTTCACTGCCGATCAAACAGCTGTAATTACTGGCACTACTGTTAATTTTACGGATATGACAACCGGTGGTACCACACCTTATTCTTACGAATGGGATCTTGATGGTGACGGATCTTTCGATGATGCATTTATTGCTAATCCATCCTATACTTACAATACGCCCGGTACTTATGATGTATCACTCAGGGTAACCGATGATGATACAAATGTTGATACCGAAACAAAAACCGGATATATTACAGTTATTACACCGATTGAAGTTGCAAACCTTGCAACTTTGAGGATAGGCATACCTGGTGAAGTATATAAGGTTACAGGTGAAGTTGTACTTACTTTTCAGCAATCTTTCAGGAATCAAAAGTATATCGAAGATGCTACTGCTGCTATCTTGATAGATGATGATTTGGGAGTTATAACAACTACTTATAATTTGAATGATGGAATAACAGGAATTATTGGAACATTGGGCGAATATGGTAATATGACGCAATTTGTTCCATATACAGACCCGGGAGCTGCTTCTTCAACCGGGAATATTATCACCCCTCTAATTATTACCATTGATGACCTCAATGATAGTTTTGATGATTATGAAGCTGAATTGGTTAAATTGCTTGATGTTACCTTTACAGATGCAGGTGCAACATTTGAAAATGGAATAGTCTATCCAATTTCTGATCCAAGTAAAGCACTCGGTAATTTCAGAACGACTTTCTACGATGTGGATTATATAGGAACAACAATTCCTGCTACAGCAGATATTGTTGTTTTACCAAATGCAAGAACTGATGGCAATTATGTAACATGCCGTTCGTTGGCTGATTTTGAAATAATCTCCAATCCACCAACCCAATTAGCAGTTGTGTCAGTTAACGGAGGTGCTGATCCTTTTGTGAGTACCGATTTTAATGTAATCATTCAGGCACAGGACGCATTAGGCGATCCTGCTATTGTTGCCACAGATATAAATTTTACATTTACAACAAATGGAGGTGATTTGGGCACAGTTCAATTCGTTGGTGGCACAACTACAACCGGAACTATTCTCGAAGGAACAAGCCAGGTTACAGTTACAGGCGTTCAAATGGCACCAGCAGGAACAAATGTTACCATTACGGCAACCGATGATAATATTTTCGGTTT
>JAIORT010000867.1 GCA_021107975.1 Bacteroidales bacterium
AATAAAGGTGCAAAAAACGGAGAAAGCTCAATTAAATGTGATGTAAAAGTAGTGATATAAAAAAAAGCCACTTCAATACGAGGTGGCTTTTTTTATTATGATTTGTCAGATTAATGTTTTCCGAAGATGTAACGAATACCTATTTGTGCCTGCCATCTTGAGCTAAACACACCGGAATCATCTATACTGTAAATATCATCAACATCAGTAGGTCCTGAATAACTAAATGTCGGTGTAGTGCCATCAGCTTCAAATCCATCGAATTCAACCAATTGATATGCATTATTTGAAATATATCTTTTTGTGCCCCAGTCTTCGTTCAACATGTTAGCAAAGTTGAAAACATCAAAAGATACTTGTAATGTATGCACACTTTCACCAACATTCAGGTAAAAGTCCTG
This sequence comes from Bacteroidales bacterium, assembly GCA_021107975.1. Classification (GTDB taxonomy): domain Bacteria; phylum Bacteroidota; class Bacteroidia; order Bacteroidales; family JAADJA01; genus JAADJA01. The sequence goes on from JAIORT010000867.1 coordinate 402, forward strand.
AGCTACTCTTACATCGAAAGTGCCTACGAATGGTAATCTTGCTCCGTTTCTTTCTGCATAATCACCACGATGTTCTTTGAGGTATTTATCACTTTCGATAAATGTATTCAGGTTACTCCATTGTTGGTCTGCAGAAACATAATCATCATCCCCCGGGGCACCAATATCAACCAAAATAATATCGCTTTTATTTTTCGGAATATAGATCAGGTTTCCTGCATTTTCTCCTTCACCGTTCAAATCACCATAATCGTTATATACATAAGAATATCTCTGTCCTGATTCTCCGTTAAAGAATAAACTTACAGATGTTGCAAAATGATTTGCATATTCTTTACGGTACGCTAAGAAAGCAATAACTCTTGATCCAAGATCGAAGTCAGAATAAGTAAGACTAAGATGGTTAAGTCCTTTTACATTCTCCATATATCTCCATTGTGATGAGTTTTGTGATGAAGTACCATCATTAACTGCCATTGAACGACCAAACGTATAAGCTAAACTTCCTGTAAATCCTTTAGTTTCTTGTTTTGACAATTGAATGGTAAGGTTATATGCATATCCCTTATTTGTATTTGTACCAAGAATAATTCTTGTGTAATCCGATTCAATCTTGGATCCGGGATACAATGGTCTGTGGTCAGGTGTTCCTGTTAAGTAAGTACCTTCTGATGGGGTTTCATTTACATTGTAATAAAGCACATTGTTGATGTTTTTTGTATATATTGCCTCAACAGTACCTATTAATCCCCAAAATAATTTTTTATCAATAGCTAAACTTGTTCTGAGTATTTGGGGGTATTTGAAATCCTTTGCAAAGAGGTCCATTTGTCCGGATGGAATTGGGTCAGTTTGTCCAAAATCCTGAGCTGTGTACTGGTTATCCCATTGAGGTCTGAACGCAATTGGCAATCCCCATTGACTCTTATAATAAACACCACCAATGGTAACACCATTATTGGTATATGCTCCACCGGGCCAAACAAGTGGCAGACGACTGGTAAATGTTCCAATGCCTCCGCGAACCTGAAATGTTTGATCTCCATGAACATCCCAGTTGAATCCAAGTCTTGGATTAATCATTAACTGTGATTTGGGCATTTTACCTGCTTCAGCATCTTGCATGTCATATCCATAAGCTTCAATTTTAGCTATAGTAGTGTCATTAAATCCTTCCCAAACAGCTTCATGTCCATGTGCATTTGGTTGATCTAAGTAATAAGGAATTTCAAATCTTACACCGGCAGTTACTTTAAAGTTGTCAGCAATTAGCCATTCATCCTGAACGTGAAATCCAACTTTTAATGTACGAAAGTCAGCTGCTGCAGATGAACCATCACCTACAACATCATCTACCAGCGAATACCCTCTTTCATATTGTAAAGCGGAAACATTTTCATTATCCAGAAAATCGGCTAATGAACCATACCTGTATTCACCGAATGCTTTACGCATGAATAAATTATAAGTTTTGCTAAGTTCACCTGTAGCACCTAATGTTATAGTATGCGCTCCTTTGTATAATGTAAAATTTTCATTAATAGTAAGAATATCCTGATCAAGTTGGTTACCTGTTGAATAAGGTTCTGAACCGAAATAAATTGTGCCCTGTCCATCATATACTCTTACAGTAGGAAACTTATCACCAATTGGGTCCCTGTTATCTCTAACAGCAGTATAACCTACAATTAAGCTATTTGAGTATTTATTCCAGTTACTCTTTAATTCGGCTGCAAATGAATTAGTTGTACTTGGGAAAGACTCTCCGTAATTACTGAAATATATTTGTGTAGTTGATGATCTGTATGGCTCAGTGGCTGTACTTTTAACGTAGCTGTGTCTCAGCATTAATTTATGATGCTCACTGATATTCCAATCAAGCCTTGCAAGTATTTTATCACTTTCAAGTTTAACTATTTTATCAAGGAAACTGCCCGGATCATATCCATACGATTTGATTGTATCTGCCAATGAATTTAAATCGTCCAAATCTGATTTTCCCTTATATTCTGAAAGATTGTAAGGCTGAGGTGTTTCATCTCTTTGAAATTCAGCGCTTAAAAAGAAGAATAATTTGTTTTTGATGATAGGACCACCAATCCTTAGACCATAGGTCTTAGCTGTAAAATCTTCAAGTTTTGTTCTTTCATCTACTTCAATCTTACCCGGAGTTTTACCTGCAAAATCCTGGTTTCTATATAAGAAATATGCAGAACCATCAAAATTGTTGGTTCCTCTTCTTGTAACAGCATTGATACTTGCTCCGGCAAATCCACCTTGTCTCACATCATAAGGTGCAAGAACAATCTGAAATTCATCTATTGCATCCATAGAAATTGCTGTTGCACCTGTTTGTCCGCCATTTGTCCCGGAAGCTGATAATCCAAATACATCATTGTTAACAGCACCATCAATAGAAATAGTATTATACCGATTATTCATTCCGGCAATAGATATGCCACCTCCTCCGGTTATTGATGCCTGAGGTGTTAATTTTACATAATCTGACAAATTTCTGTTCAATGTTGGCATTTCCTGAATTTCATTTGTTGACACAACTGTTTCAGCACCAGTTCTGTTACCATCGAAAATGTCATTCTTCAATGCAATAATTTCAACACCTTCCAATTCTAATGCAGACTCACTTAAAGTAGTATTAATTCTCAGTGTTTGCCCTAATGTAAGATAAATATTATCTTTTTCAAAGGGTTGAAATCCCATGTAAGAAAACGTAATTTTATAAGGTCCGCCTACATTCATATTTGGAATATGGTAGTAACCTTTCACGTCAGCGATTGTACCATACTGTGTTCCTGTTGACACTTCAACAGCCATTATGGTTGCTCCAACCAAGGCTTCGCCATTGACATCAGAAACCCTACCGGTAATACCGGCTGTTGTAACGCTCTGTGCAAAGGTTGCAGCAGAGAATAACAATAATGCTACAATCATTAAAAATTTGTTTGTTTTTTTCATAAAAATTTAATTTAGGGGTTAATTAATTTATTTCAACCAGTTTTATGGGTAACAATATTACTCACATTTATTTTATTAATTCAAATAAAGTTTTTAACAGAATTAGTGACTTTTTCACAATTATT
>JAIORT010000915.1 GCA_021107975.1 Bacteroidales bacterium
GGATCGCCACTATTATTATTCGTTACAAAATTCTGAGACGCCTGCCAGTTTTGGGCTAATGAGTTATCACTATTTGGATTACAAAGAACCAGTGAAGGTCCATTACCGTCAGGTTCGGTAGTCCAGGGAGAATTATCATCGTATTGTACGGAATCAATTGTTAATCCCGAACTGTTTTTAAGTTCTATCAACTCACCTCCATTACTCAGTCCACCGCTTGTCCATTGCAAGGCAGTTACTCCAAATGAATTCATCATAGCTTCGGAATTAACTGCAACAACTAAAAATGTACCCGGATTTATAACGTAAGAAGGAAATGTAAATACTACTCCCGCTGAAAAATAATACCCTCCAAGGCTTTTAGCCGCGTTTCCATTATTATACAATTCAATGAATTCAAGAGAATCAGTTCCTGCTTCAGGAGGATTATACATAATTTCCGTAATTACAATGTCAGCTAAAGTTGTATCAATTATTGCTTCCACTTTTAAATCGCAAATAACCGGAAGATGATCCGACATATAATACAAAGCCTGAATTACCGAATCGGGTACATCCGGATTGGTTGGAGGATCTATCAGGGCATCATTATAGTGATTTCCGTCATTACCAAAAGCCTTGCACGAATTATTTATGTATTCCACCCTGTTCGAGCCATTCTGAACATCATCGGAAAACAGGATAAAATCAAAACGGTCATCCAATCCGCCGGTTGAGCCACCTCCGAAAGAAGCAGTCCTTGTACTTTGTGTATGGTACCAACGGTAAGAATATCCGTTATGCCAGTCACCTGCAGGTAATGGGTCATTCAAATTGTTAGGTTCGTTATTTATTAAGGCTTGATATGCAGGTTCAGAACTTGTATATAAATTGAAGTCTCCCCCAAAGAATATATTTTCTGCATTTGGAATGTTATTAATACGAGCAAGAAATGCATTAACTTCCGCAAGCCTTTGTAAAGAATCTTCAGGGAATGCTTTCAGGTGAGCAGTATAAAAATAAAAGAAAATCGTATCACCTCCCATGGCAAGGTCATCGGATTTATAATATAAAACATACTCGTTAATGTGTCTTAATGCTGTCGGAATATACCATTGCGAAAACAAGGCAAGTTTATCACTGTTATAAAACAACATATTATCCGTATCAGGTCCGTCGGTAAAAGCTGCCTTTTGGTAATGTGTAGTTCCGTAAACATTTAAAGCATCGTTTAAAAGCGTAACCGCACCACTGTTGTCTGTCAATTCATTAATAAGAATAACATCAGCTTTAATGTATTGGTTTATTGTCCTGAAATAATCCTCCCGTCCAGGATCGCCGCCGGGATAATTGAGGATATTGTGGTACATTATTTTCAGAGTATCGGTTTGGGCATGGAGCAGGGAACCTGAAGCATGAAATAAGATGCAGAGAGTAAATAGCTTTATGAGTAATGATTTTTTCATTTAGAACTCAAATATTAAAGACTCTATTTTTTTTCCAGGTTACAAACGCATCCGTTTATCAGATTTACTTTAAATTCTTCCGGTATAGCATCTATTACCATTGTTTCTCCTTTTACTATCACTCTGTCTTCTACTACCTGCTCTGTTTCCCATTCCAAATCTGTTTGCCCACCCCGATATATGAATTCTAATTCAAATATCTTTTCATTTTGATTTAATGATATTTCTTCGATATTTTCTCCCATCCAGTTTGCAGTCCAAAAGTTCTCAGTATTATTTTCGATGCAATCTTTTTGAAATTTAGGATTTATGTATGAAGTTCTTTGAAATGTAAGAACAGAATGATCATAAGCAATATATAACTGAAATGCAGCTATTTTACCTGTATGATCATCACAATAAACCGGAACAACAATTTTATCGCCTTCATTATAGCCGGAAATATCTACTTCCCCAATGCGTAATGTTGCCGATTCCTGTGCATTCAGAAATAATGCCCAGAGAATGACAAATTTCCCAAGTAAAAATATTTTTTTCATAGTTTTAATTATTTAATGATTATAAATTATTTCGGTTTCAAAATTACACCTTTATTTTTTATTGCGGATATTTTGTAACGGAATAAAATTAATAGTATATTTGGACAAATAAAAAGAGGTAAAAATGACCACATATAAATTACATACCGACAGAACACAGCGCAATGTCTTTGAAAAATATTTCAGTGAAATATTACGGGAAGATAAAGTTGAATTAGTTGAAACAGGCCCTTATGTTTCAATCTCGCGTGACTTTGGCTGTATGGCAAATCCAATTGCACTAAGACTTTCAAGAGAGCTTACAAGACTAAATAAAGAATCAGGGAAAGGCAAAGAGTGGAAATGGTTTAACAAGGTCATCCTTGAGGAATCGGCTAAAGCCCTGGACCTAAGTCCGTCTAAGATAAAATATATATTCCGGTCGCATAAAAAAAGCATGATTGACGAAATAGTAGGTGCTATGGCTACCAAGTATTACAAAAGCGATAAAAAAATCAGGAGAACAATTATTGATGTGATAAGGTTGATTGTTAAAACCGGTTATGTAATTATTGTGGGACGTGGTGGAGTTGCTTTTGCCAAAGATAATCCACAATCGCTTCACATTAAAATAACAGCGCCTTTTGAATGGAGGGTTGAAATGATCAGAAAAAATTATAATAAAACCGAAGAAGATGCTCATAAATACTTGCTTGAAGTTGACAATGAAAGGAAATACCTGATTGACAGTTTCATGGGGTTCGATACAGACCATTCAATTTTTGATGTTGTCTTTAATCGTAAAACTATTACTGAAGATGAAATTTTAAATGCAATTATCAGTCTGCTGAAAATGAAAAATTTAATAATCTGAAGTTAGTAGAATTTTGTTGAGATTTGTTGAAGTTAATAGAACTACCATAAAAAAACAATTCGTGTTAATTCGTGTAATTCGTGTCAAATAGAGATTGATTGAGATTTGTTGATATTTATCTCCATCTAATTCACCTTAAATTTATACTCAACCTTTGCCAGTTCTTCATTTGCTTTGACTATCTTCACTTTCAGGTCTTCTTTAAATCTTGTTACATTTTTTAATAATTTTTCATCAGAAGTTGCTAAGATTTGAGCAGCAAGAATTGCAGCATTCTTTGCAGCATTTATACCAACAGTTGCAACCGGTATTCCGGGAGGCATCTGGACTATTGATAATAAAGCATCTACACCTTCCAGTGTTGCTTTAATAGGTACACCAATTACAGGTAAAGATGTTTTTGCAGCAATAACACCAGGAAGATGAGCAGCCATACCGGCGCCTGCAATAATAACCCGTACACCTCTGTTTTGAGCCGATTTTGCAAATTCTTCAACTTTTTCCGGTGTACGGTGAGCCGATAGTGCATTCATCTCAAACGGTATCTCCATCTTATTAAAAAATTCAGCAGCCGCTTCCATTACCGGAAGATCGGATGTACTACCCATAATAATACTTACTTTTGGTTTCATATTTTAATTTAATTTTGAACTCTGTTTTA
>JAIORT010000557.1 GCA_021107975.1 Bacteroidales bacterium
ATTGATATGTTGTGGGATGATGAGAATCAATACCTGTATGTTACTGTTGAAGATATTCCTGCAGCAGAAAATCAAAGGTTTAAATTCAGGGCTAATGATTCATGGGACGTAAACCTTGGGGCAAAAGATCCCGATGATGGAACATTGGTTCAGGGTGGAGCAGATATTCCAATTCCCGATGGAGGTACTTTAAAATTCATCCTCATATTTACTACTGCTGAACCCACCTATGAGGTACAATAAAATTAGGTGCTGATTGTTTTACTATCATACAAAAGGGCTGTTTCAAAAGACAGCCTTTTTTAATATTTTTATCCTATGACTTCTGTCATAGGTTATAATCAGGACATGCCTTCGGCATTTTTTGTCCCGTTAGGGACATTCTGTTTGTAACCCTGAACGACTGACGAAGGAAGGAGTTCGGGGGAAATAATAAAAAATAACATAGTCCCGTTAGGGATGGCCTTCCTTTATTAAAAATCCCGAATTCACGTTACTATATTGTGTCCGTCCATAATATCAAGAGAAAACTTAAATGAAAGTAAAAATCAAAAAAAATAAATACCAAAATTCCCCATTTTAGGGGGGAAACAGGGGGGTTAAAATTAGCAATATATTTATTTTTTTGATTTTTATGACTTTATGGACGGACAATATATTATATTCGTATTCAACCGGAAGATCAGGTCTTATAAAAACAACAAAATAAATCTTTGTAACTTAAAGACTTTAATTTTATATAATTTTGTCACGAAAATAAAGTTATTATATATAAAAAAATATGAAATCAATGAAATTAAATGTACTGCTTTTTTTCGTGTTATTTATTCAACTGAATGGTTTTAACCAAATAGTAACCACCGATCCTGAATATCCAACTCAGGATGCTTTATGTATTGTCTATTTTGATGCTACCGGAACTGATCTACAAGGATACACCGGCGATGTTTATGCACATACCGGCGTTACGGTAAATGGTACTCAATGGCAATACGTTATTAGCGATTGGAACACCAACATTGACAAAGCTAAGTTGACCAACATCGGTATTGACATCTATCAATTGGATATTACTCCCACTATAAGGGAATATTATGAAGTACTTGATTCCTTAGACATTATTTCTGAAATGTGTTTTGTTTTCAGAAGCTCTGATGGTGGTACTCAAACACACCCTGATATTTTTATTGATGTTTACGGATCAGAATTAATTGTGGTAATTCAAAAACCTGAGTTGTCCGGTTTCCTTGTTGAACTCAACGAACCTATAGAAGTAATGGCAACAAGTCCTTTAGCCGATAGTATGTTTTTATATGTAAATGATGTGGAGGTAAAGGCAATAGCGGATATTGTTTTAAATGATACAATCCTGGCGGATAATTTTGGTTCTTACTGGACTGAACAATGGGTAAAAGTAATGGCTAAAAATGAGACCGATATGGTTGTTGATTCTTTTTCTTATATTGTAATTCCGGAATCGCCTGTTGCAGAATTACCCGAAGGTATTATTGACGGTATTAATTATATTGATGAATCCACTGTTATTTTATCCTTATATGCCCCTGAAAAAAACTACGTATTTGTTGTGGGTGATTTCAACGACTGGGAGGTTGGCGAAGCCAATTACATGAACAAAACACCGGATGGAGATCGTTACTGGATACAATTAGATAATTTAACCGCGGGTGAAGAATATGCTTACCAATATTTTATTGACGGAACGATTAAAATCGGTGACCCGTATTGTGAAAAAGTACTGGATCCGTGGAACGATCAATATATTTCGGAAGAAACATACCCAAACTTAAAACCATATCCAACAGGAAAAGGCGACGGCATCGTATCTGTTCTCCAAACAAATCAGGAAGAATATGAATGGCAGACCACCGGTTTTGAGCCTCCTGCAATTACCGATCTTGTTATTTATGAATTATTGATTAGGGATTTTACTGACGCCCATGATTTTAAAACCATGAAAGATACAATTAATTACTTCAAGAGGTTGGGTATTAATGCGATCGAACTAATGCCGGTAAATGAGTTTGAATGGAACTTAAGCTGGGGATATAACCCTTCATTCTATTTTGCCCCCGACAAATATTATGGACCTAAGGAAGACCTGAAGGTATTTATTGATGAGTGTCATTCCAATGGTATTGCCGTAATTTTTGATATTGTGTTAAATCACGCTTATGGGCAAAATGTAATGGCTCAAATGTACTGGGATTCTGAAAACAATCAACCTGCTGCGAATAATCCCTGGTTTAATACTGTTTCTCCTAATCCTGATTATCATTGGGGCAATGATTTTAACCACGAAAGCCCTGATACCAAAGCCTTTGTTGATCGTGTTAACCGGTACTGGATGTCAGAATATAAATTTGATGGTTTTCGTTTTGACTTCACCAAGGGATTTACAAATACACCCGGGAACGGGTGGAATTACGATCCGGCAAGGATTGCAATTCTGAAACGAATGGCTGATTCAATCTGGGCATACAATCCTGATGCTTATGTTATTTTAGAGCACTTCGCTGACAACAATGAGGAAAAAGAACTTGCCAATTATGGAATGATGCTTTGGGGGAATATGAATTATAATTACTGTGAAGCTTCAATGGGCTGGACATCGAACTCTGATTTTTCCTGGGCTTCCTACCAAAGCAGGGATTGGAATAATCCGAACTTAGTTGCTTATATGGAAAGCCATGATGAAGAAAGAATGATGTATAAAAACATTACATGGGGTAATTCAACAACCGGATACAATATAAAAGATACTACTATTGCTTTGCAACGCATTCCGCTTGCAGCTGCATTTTATTTTACATTACCAGGACCAAAAATGATTTGGCAATTTGAAGAACTGGGCTATGATTATACAATAGATTATAACGGCAGGACAGGAGAAAAACCAATACGTTGGGATTATTTTAATGACTATCGTCGAAAACTTGTTTATAACTTATTTTCTGAATTAATTAAGTTGAAAAAGAATTTTGAGACATTTAAAACTACGGATTACTCCATATCCGTATCCGGAGCAATGAAACGAATTAATTTGAACCATGCGAGTATGAATGTTACTGTCATCGGTAATTTTAGTGTTGAAGAAAATTCTATTATACCAAACTTTCAGCATACCGGTATGTGGTATGATTATTTTTACGGAGATTCAATAAATGTAACAAGTGTAACAGAAACCATTTCGCTAAGTCGTGGCGAGTTTAAAATTTACACTGATGTAAAATTGGAAACTCCTCAAATTGGATTAGGCGTTGATAATCCGGTAATCTCGGAAGAGAATATGAGCTTAGTTTACCCAAATCCATCTGCCGGTTATTTTAATATATCATTTATTGTAAGATCCGAATCGCATGTTAAGATTACTTTATATAATATTAATGGCAAGATTGTGAAATCTTTAACAAGTGAAAAATTCAATAAAGGAGAGCATGTAATCAATTGGGATGGTTCGAATGATTCAG
>JAIORT010000568.1 GCA_021107975.1 Bacteroidales bacterium
AAAATTATTATATTTACACTGATTTTATAATCGTTGTATAAATCATTATTATTTTAACTTCACATAAAATATTTTAATTATGGATTATAATAAGATGACAAAACAACAACTTCTCACGGAACTTGATAAATTGCAATGCAGGATAGATAAAATAGAGGGTAATGATAAAAAACAAAACTATGTTGATTTAGAATTAATTTTTAATGCATTAAAAAGAAGAGAAGAGCAATATATTGACCTTTATGATAACGCTCCTGATATGTTTTTTTCTGTTAAACCGGATGGGGCAATTATCTCAGTGAATAAATTCGGAGCCGAATATCTTGGTTATTCAAAAGAAGAACTGATTGGAAAACAGGTATGGGTTGTGGTTTATAAGGATGATTTACTCGATATCAGAAAAAAGATTTCAGAAATAATTAATAAAAAGATTGAAAGAAGTGAATTAGATTTTCGGAAAGTCCGTAAAGATGGTTCTGTTATATACGTACATGAACGCACTCAATTGGTATTTAATAATAAAGGTGAAATCCATGAGATGCGAATAATATGCAGAGACATTACCGACCGCAAACTTGCACAGGAAGCGATTAAAGCCGAAGTGGAAAAGTACAGAACACTTACAAATAATTTGAATGTCGGATTATTCAGAAGCACTCCCGGCACAAAAGGCTGGTTTATTGAAATAAATCCTGCTTTTATTAAAATGTTCGGTTATAAAAACAAAGAAGAATTGTTTTCAGTTAATGTCTCTGATTTATATCTGAACCCGAATGACAGGGCAAAATTCGATAAAACAATTCAAAAAAAAGGATTTGTTAAAAACCAGGAATTACAATTAAAGAAAAAAGACGGAACTGTTTTTACCGGTTCGGTTTCAACAGTGGTTGTAAAAGATAAAACCGGTAAAGCTAAATATTACGATGGAATTATTGAAGATATTACAGAACGAAAAAAAGCAGAACTTGCAATCAGAGAAAAAGAAGAACAATACCGCGCTCTTTTTAATATAGCACCCGGAGGAATCATGCTTGAAGATAGTAACGGGACTATCATAGATGCAAATCCGGCTTATTGTAAAACCGTAGGATATAAATATGATGAGCTTATCGGGAAAAAAGTCCACATCTTTGCTCATTCCGAGAGTTTGCCCCGGGTTGATAAAAACATTAAGCAAATCCTTGACGGTAAAATATTAAAACACATTGAAAAAAGCGTCCGAAAAAATGGTTCGTTTTCCTATATGGAATTACATGAAAGCAGAATTACGCTGCCCGACGGAAAAGCAGGTATAATATGTGTTGCAAATGATATAACAGAACGAAAAATCAGAGAAGAAAAATTACGCAGGTTATCATCAGTTGTAGAACAAAGCAGTGAGGGATTGGCATTGACTGATCTTGACGGTTTTGTTCTTTTCATAAATAGCGCTTTTGCCTCGATACATGGTTATACACCTAAGGAACTGTTGGGAAAACATCTTTCTGTATTTCATACACCCGAACAGATGCCACAAGTTGAAGCTGCAAATAAACAAATTAAAGAATCCGGTAGCTTTAACGGGGAAATCTGGCATGTAAGAAAGGATGGTTCTGTTTTTCCTTCCCTAATGCAAAACACACTTTTTTATGATGAAACGGGTAATCCTGCAGGGATAATAGGTACGCTGAAAGATATCAGCGAAATAAAAAAAACCGAACAAGACCTGAAAAACTCCGAAGAGAGTTACAGGGGATTGTTTAATAATGCCACCGACGCTATTTATATTCAGGATACAGAAGGACGTTTTGTTGATATAAACGAGGGAGCCGTTAAAATGTATGGATATCCAAAGGAATATCTCATCGGTAAAACACCGGATTTTCTATCAGCACCGGGTAAAAATAATATGGCAGAAATTATAAAATACGTACAAAAGGCTTTTACAGGTGAACCTCAAAGATTCGAGTTCTGGGGCATTGATAAAAACGGCAGGGTGTTTCCTAAAGAAGTAAAACTTAATAACGGAATATATTTTGGGCAGGAAGCAGTGATCGCTTTTGCCCAGGATATTACAGTCAGGAAAAAAATGGAGCAAGACCTCATTAATGCAAAGGATAAAGCAGAGGAATCGGATAAACTTAAATCAGCATTTCTTGCAAATATGTCGCATGAAATAAGAACACCTATGAATGCCATTATCGGTTTCTCTCAACTGCTTTCCGATTATCAGCTTACCGAAGATGAGCGAGGACATTACATCAGCCTTATTCAAAACAGCGGTAATGACCTTTTAAATCTGATTGATGACATTATAGATATTTCAAAAATTGAAGCCGGACAATTGAAGGTATTCAAATCACAGTATTTTCTTGATAACATCTTATCAGACATCTATGATTCATACAATGAATTTATAAAAACCAAAAATGATAAAACCGGGCTGAAACTAAAATACAATAAACCTGATGGGGGTGAAATGGTTGTGATATATACTGATATCGACAGGTTTAAACAGATTATCAGAAACCTGATTAGCAATGCTATTAAATTTACTGATATTGGATTTATTGAATTCGGATTTACAACAGATGTCGATAAAAAAAATCGGCAAATTCAATTTTATGTAAGGGATACTGGTATTGGTATTCCTATAGAAAAGCTGGATATTATTTTCGAAAGTTTTCGGCAGGCAAATATATCTGATACAAAAATTTACGGAGGAACCGGTTTAGGTTTGGCTATTACTAAAAAGATGGTCGAAATCTTAGGTGGCAGGATTTGGGTTAAATCAACCCCCGATCAGGGATCGACATTTTATTTTACAATACCTTATAATCCTGTTAATATTTCAGCCAGGTATCCTGAAAAAAACAATAAAAAAATTATTTCGAAAATATATAATTGGAGAAACAAAAATATTTTAATAGTGGAAGATAATGATCAGAGTTTTTTATTTTTTAAATCTGTTTTGAAAAAAACACAAATCCGGATGAAAAGGGCAAACAATGGTAATGAAGCTGTTGAATTATGTAAAGAAAATGATTTTGACCTTATCCTGATGGATATCCAATTACCTGAAATGGATGGCTGTACTGCAACGAGACAAATAAAACAGTTTAATAAAAATATTTCCATTATTGCTCAAACAGCTTATGCAATGTCGGATGAAAAAGAAAGATGTCTAAAAGCCGGATGCGACGATTATATCTCCAAGCCTATAAGCGTTACAAATTTACTTGAGTTAATAAACAGATATATATAATAATGTATGCAACCATTCAAACAATTGAAATGTCTTTTTGAAAATCGCCTGAAATACGGTAACATTCGAATATTCGTTATATTTTTACAGAGTATTTGATACTTTAAATTTTTAATATAAACCAGTACAATTTTATTATTCAATTTATAAATATTATGAAAAAACTATTACTAAGTATTTTCCTGATTTTCGCATTTTTCTTTTCGTATGCCGACGGCTGGCGTCCGGGAGAAATGCAGGT
>JAIORT010000503.1 GCA_021107975.1 Bacteroidales bacterium
TTCACGAACAAATATCTTGTGTAACAGATGGAGAATTTGAGTTGACGATTGACGGAGAAACACAAATATTAAATTCCGGGAAAATTGCTGTTATTCCTTCTAATGCAAAACACTCAGGAAAAGCTATTACCGATTGTAAAATTATTGACATCTTTTGTCCTGTAAGAGAAGATTATAAATAAAACAATAATAAAATTTAATAATTTAAAATCAAACATCATGAAATACAATTTATTATCTAATGCCGATATTAAAGCAATTGATGCCTTAAAAGAATTTCACGGCGGCGCTGCCGAAATTAACCAGACTATTAAAAAAATGCGGGATTTTGAAACACGCAAGAAAATCCTTGCTGAAAGAGGTTTTGGAGATATGATAGCAGATGCCGAAGAATTAATTAAAAAATTCGCAAAAGTAGAAGATTTTGAAAAAAAAATCAATCCTTCATATAACCATGATTATGGGATTGCTACGAGCCAGGTTTCGGGTTTTCAGGGAGCTTATGTTACACATCATTTTATGAAAAAAGTTGCTGAAACAGCTCAAACCGACCCCGTACTTATTCCTGCTGAAATGATATCAGTTGTTCCTTTAACCGATTATTATGTTTACAGCGGCGATTTAATGGCTACTTTAGCCATGACTGAGAACATTATGCAAACGTCAAAATATTGCAGTACAAACTTAATCGGGATACCCCACCCTGAAAGCAGGTTTATTAAATTAGAGGAAGTTACAAGTAAAACATTCGACCGGGCAGATATAGGAGATGGTATGTCGGCTATCATTTTGAAAAACCAGGGTACACCATTCGGAAACTTCGGAGGAATTGAGGTTGCTGATGACAATCATTTATTTTATCTTGATGGCGTAATCCGTACTGCTAAAGAAAACGGCGCTGATTTCTTTTTAAACCCGAGCTGGAGTTCAATAATTGCTGCATGTTACTTTGGCAGGGATATTCCAAATCTGAACTTTAAAATTTCAATGCTGCTTGCAACTCAAAACACTATGCAGTTCAGAATGTTGTTGAATATCATTAATGAATACATCAGGGATGACAATACTACTCCGATTTATGAAGTCAATATAGGAAATGGTGTAAGTCCTCATAATTTTATTCAGTGTGCCAAAGAGCTTAAAGAAAGCGGTATCAAAGGAATTAGCCTTGCTGCTCATATTCGCATCAATCCTGATTTGGGTATGGAAAATTTTGATTGGACAGAAAATGCTTATAAAGTTCTGGAAAGCGGAACAGATATGACTTATAAATATGAAAGTGACGGCACAGCAAGAGAACTTGACACTATGGCAGCATATTTTATGTCGGATGACGAAAGAAAAGCAAATGCTGATAAAATCGGTGATGTTATTTATTATAAAGCTTTACGTGCAACCAACGATGGTAAAGATATGATGAAGAAAGGTATCAGGGTTGTGTTTGGTAAAGGGTCATACTAAAATTAAAAACGAAACAAAGAATGACTAAAATTAAAAACTGGCAAAGCAGATTTTCTGAAAACATTAAAAATTACGAAGGTTATCCGATTGGGAAGACCCTGAAATTTTTAGCTGACCCGGAAATCATTTCATTAGCCGGGGGATTGCCTTCGCCCGAAGTGTTTCAGAAATCGGAAATGAGAACAATATCCGAAAGGATTTTAAACAGCGATATTGATAAAATTATGCAATACTCTGCTATTCCCGGCGAACAATCGCTTGGGGATGCCATAGTTGATTTTTTGAAAAGGGATGATATATTTATCGAAAAGAAAAATATCCTTATTACTACTTCGGGGCAGCATGGTTTGGATTTAACAGGACGTCTTTTCTTAAATCCCGGTGATAGCGTTATTGTTGACAGGCCCACTTTTGCAGGCGCTTTAGTCGCTTTTGAAATGCAACGCCCCGTATTTATCGGGGTTGACATTGAAAGCGATGGTTCAAATGTTAAGATTTTTAGGCAGAAGTTAGAAGAATTGGATAAGCAAAATAAATTACCGAAGTTTATTTATGTTGTGCCTGATTTTCAGAATCCGACAGGAATAACAATGAGCTATGAAAAACGTCTCCAACTTTTGGATTTAAGCTATGAATATGAAGTCCCCATAATTGAAGACAGCCCATATCGCGACCTTCGCTATTATGGTGAACCAATTCCTTCAATTTATTCACTTGACCAAAAACGTAATAATGGCGGCGGGAATGTGATAGGATTATATACTTTTTCAAAAATATTTTGCCCCGGATTGAGAGTAGGTTTTAATATTGGACCCTGCGAAGTAATTGAAAAAATGACCAATATTAAAGAAGGAAATATTCTTAACACTCCAAAATACAACCAGGACTTGTGTACTGCATTTCTTGCCGAAATGGATTTAGATGCTCATTTTGAAGAATGTAAAAATTATTATCGTGAGAAGCTTCAGGTTTTCCTAAGAACAATGGAAGAGTATTTCCCTAAGGAAACAGGCGTAACATGGACAACTTCAGAAGGCGGGCTTTTCCTTTGGGTATCAATGCCCGAACACATTGATACGAATGAATTATTTTTTGAAGCAATAAAATATAAAGTTGCATTTGTTCCGGGTGAGCAATTTTATGGTGAAAATCCTGCAAAAAATCACATGAGGATAAATTTTTCATTTTCAACAAAAGACCAGATAGCAGAGGCTATTAAGCGTCTTGCTGATTGTGTTAAACCGTTACTTTAAAAAATGGACTTAAAAATAAAAGATAAAATCGCTCTGATAACCGCTTCAAGCAAAGGACTCGGAAAAGCAGTAGCGCTCCGTCTTTCTCAGGAAGGAGCTAAGGTAATGATTTGTTCAAGAAACGAGGAAAACCTTTTAAAAGCTAAAGATGAAATCGCTTCCAAAACAGGTGGAATTGTAAAGGCTTTTATTGCTGATGTAACTGATAAGGAACAGGTAAATGCGATGATTGACCAAATTATTAATGAGTTCGGAACAATTGATATTTTAGTGAGCAATGCAGGAGGACCTCCGGCAGGAAAGGCGGATGATTTTTCTTTGGATGATTATCAGAATGCCATTGAACTTAATCTGAAAAGCACAATTAACCTTTGTTATAAGGTTTTGCCTTATATGAAAAAACAGCATTGGGGAAGGATTGTCAACATTACTTCTGTTTCGGCAAAGCAGCCTATTGATGCTTTGATTCTTTCCAACACTTCAAGAGCCGGCGTATTGGGTTTTTCAAAGTCTTTGTCAAACCAGGTTGCATCTTATGGAATTACGGTAAATTCGGTTTGTCCGGGATACACAAAAACCGAAAGGGTGGAAAACCTGGCAAAGGCGTTTGAAGAAAGCGGTAAAGGAACTCAGCAGGATTTTTATAATAATCTTAAAAAAACCATTCCTATGCGAAGAATTGGGACAACTGAAGAATTTGCACAAACCGTAAGTTTTCTTGCTTCGGAAGGAGCCGGTTATATAACAGGAGT
>JAIORT010000491.1 GCA_021107975.1 Bacteroidales bacterium
TTATATTGTCCTTGTCTTTTTTCATCTGATTCAGCCGGTTCCTGCTTGTCTAAAAAATTTTTAGCTTTTCAGATTGTGGATACTATTTCCAGATTATCAATATTTATAAAGTGCTTAGGGTTTAAAGTTGCAAGTGGAATATTATAAGTTCTTGCAGTCGCCCCGATCATTAAATCTGGGGTGTTTATCTGCTTCCTTTTTCTTTTTAGCTCACGATTAATCCTTATTGCAGTTTTATTAACAACTGAATTATATGGTAATACAGTTAATTTATTGAAAAATTCATTCCAATACAAATCTTGTTTTTCGTTGCTGCCAATAAAAACTTCAAATTCAGTAATAGCAGAAACATAAAAAAAATCATATTTTTTAGTTAACTTAAAGAAAAATGAATTTGATTTTATCTTCTTTCTAAAATAATCAATTAAAACAGAAGTGTCGAGACAAATTATTTGCTTCTCCATTTTATGAATTTTTCTCTGTTTTCCTGAAAAATTTTATACTGTTCATCGGACATAATCGGCCCTGAAAGAAGAAATTTTTGAAATTCCGATTTTTCTGTCTTTGATTTTTGAATTATCAGATCATCATTTATTTCTGCTTTTAGTTTTTCAATTTGAAAAGCAGGTAATTGCTTAATAATTTTTAATAATTCATTATACTTAATATCAACGGTAAATTGCATTTCTTAAGTTAGTTTAATATTTTGTCCCCACAAATATAATAATTTTTTTGTATGTAATAAATTGCACTGCAAAAGTAGTAATTATCTGTTTAAAAACAAATATCATAGAGTAACAAATAAAAGTTGAGTTTGTTAAAAAAAATTATTACAACTACTGTAATTTATGAATTATAGTTACTTTTGATAAAAAGTATATATGTGAGTTATATGCAATTTAAAAACTACACTTGCTATTATACGAGTATTTAATAATTTTATAATAAAAATTATGGTTGATTGGACTTTACATATTGAATCTAATCCGGATAAATTATTTGGTAAACCTACAATTGTTAATACAAGGATTCCAGTTGATTTGATACTTGAAAAGCTGGCGGCTGGTGATACAACGAAAGATTTATTAAATGCTTATCCAAAATTAATAGACGATGACATTGTTGCATGTCTGTTATTTGCAGCTGATTCAATTAAAAATGAATTAGTTTATTCCAATGCTTAGAATAAAAAAAGCACACAAAATGCTATAAATCCAGGCGGGTGTTTTAGTATTGTTAATAATCACATTTAAATTTTAGTTTTTCCCAATATTCCAACTTAGCGAAAAAGAGGAAAATATTATGAAAGCAGTCGAGTTTAAAACCAGAATGAAAAACAAATCAATCAGGGTGCCTGAAAAATTAAGCTCAGTATTATATGCTTGAAAAAAACATTATATTTAATAAATCCCGAGAGACATTAAAAGATTTTAAGCATGGATAAGGAAACTGCCATAAAACTTTTTGAACAGAAACAAATACGTACTCACTGGGATGAATATCAGGAGAAATGGTATTTTTCCGTTGTGGACGTTATTTCAATCCTCACCGACCAACTTGATTATCAAGGCGCAAGGAATTACTGGAAGGTTTTGAAAAACAGGCTTTCAAAAGAAGTGAATGAAACGGTTACAATTTGTAACCGTTTGAAAATGCTGGCAGCGGATGGCAAGATGCGGGTAACCGATGTAGCCGATACAGAACAGCTTTTACGGCTGATACAATCTGTACCTTCAAAAAAGGCGGAACCTTTTAAACAGTGGTTGGCACGTGTGGGTCGTGAACGCATTGACGAAATAGAAGACCCTGAACTAGGATTTGATCGCTTAATGGAAACCTACCTAATGAAAGGGTATAGCAAAGAGTGGATAAATCAACGGCTAAAAAGCATCGAAATCCGCAAAGAGCTTACCGACGAATGGGAAGAACGAGGTGTAAAAAAAGGTTTGGAGTATGCTATTCTTACCGATGAAATTACCAAAGCGTGGAGCGATTTTACCACAAAACAATACAAAGTTTTTAAAGACCTCAAAAAAGAAAACCTCAGAGACAATATGACTAATCTGGAACTTGTGCTCAATATGTTGGCTGAGGCATCAACCACAGAGATATCAAAAGACAAAGAACCAAAGAGTTTTCACGAGAACAAAATCGTAGCACAAAAGGGCGGTAAGGTTGCTAAAGCTGCTCGTGTGCAATTGGAAAATACTACAGGGAAAAAAGTAGTTACAAATCGGAATGCAAAATCATTAAAGTCTGCCAATAACAAAGAATTAGAAGAATAAGATTGCCTGATGTTGATGAAACCGCACTAATGTAGGTTCTCACTCAATTACATCCCGTAATAGTTATTGACGAAAGCCCCAATTTTGAAGCTGATTTAAGAATTGAAATGTTAAACAATATGATAAAATTAATGCAAAAACTATTTGATTATGGAGATAAGACCAATAAGGACCGAGCAAGACTACGATGAGTCAATCAAGAGGATTGAGGATTCCTGCAGAAATTCTCTTAGCATGATGAAAATAAAAACCTGCTATAATACAGACTAACAATAAGTATGATGCCCTGATAACGGAAACCGAAACGGCATATTTAACAACAATCTTCCTCGTTTCTAAAAATTTTCCGGAATTACAACTACTAAAATGAAAAAATATCATTCAGAGAAACCATAAAAGTTTGATATTTTTATTAACTTTGTAATATGAATTTAATTGAAATAAATATAGGAAAATTGAAGAAATTGTGTTTTAAATACAATGTTTCTCAACTATATATATTTGGTTCAGCTATAAGTGAAAGATTTAGAGAAGATAGTGATATTGATTTTCTTGTAACATTTGGAACACTTGAATTGAATAAGTATGCTGATAACTACTTCGATTTTAAATTTTCTTTAGAAGACTTATTTAATAGAAAAATCGACTTATTGGAAGAAAAGGCAATTAAAAATCCATTTCTTAGAGAATCTATTGACTCGTCAAAAAAACTAATATATGGATAAGGAAATAAAAACATGGTTATTTGATATAATTTCTGCAATTACGGAAATAGATAGCTTTTTTGAAGAAGGAAAAAAAATATTTAAAAATTATAGTAGTGACCTCAAGACGAAACGAGCAGTAGAACGAAATTTAGAAATAATAGGCGAAGCTGTTAAAAGAATTTTAGATAAAGACGATAACATTTCTTTAACAAATGCACGAAAAATAATTGACACAAGAAATAGAATAATTCACGGCTACGACACAATTTCCGATGATGTAATTTGGGGAATAGTAATAAATCATTTACCAAAGTTAAAAACAGAAGTTGAGAAATTGATGAATGAATAGTACGAATAGTCAACATTATATAAATTGCATTAAAATGTAATTTACACTTAACCGTTAAAACCAATACTTCTATTTAACCACAATCTTCCTCGTTTCCAAAAATTTTCCGGAATTAAATTTCAGA
>JAIORT010000377.1 GCA_021107975.1 Bacteroidales bacterium
TTGTTGTCATTCCGAACCGGAGGGAAGAAAAAGCGCAGGAGTGAGGAATCCCTTGGCGAAAAACCACCATCAACAGCAAAGCAGCAGCACACAATAGCCAACAGATTCCTCGCTCTGCCACACAAGCCAAACGCATAAGGCTCGGAATGACAGGGTGAAGGCAAAGACCATAGCAGGAAGCTCAGAATAACACAGAACAGTAATTATTATTATTTTTGCGGCAGTATAATCAGAAAAGCAGTGTAATATGTACAAGATAGAAAAACACCCGATACTTGAAATCCCAAAAACGGAAGAGGTTACTTTTACTTTCAATGGCAAAACCGTAAAAGGGCAAAAAGGATTTACCATAGCTGCAGCATTGCACCAGTCAGGCTTTCCTGTTCACAGCCACAGTTTACGGGATCGCAACCGCAGCCTGGAGTGTGGAATTGGAAAATGTGGTGCATGTGAAATGTTAGTTGACGGCGAAGTGAAAAGGATCTGCATTACAAAAGTTGATGACATTAAAGAGATTCGGGAGATACCCGGGGATTATACTCCGGCGCCGGTTAAAATGGAAAAGAGAAAACCAACAAATGTCTTTAAAACAACAGTTGTTATTATTGGTGCAGGACCTGCCGGGTTAGCTGCTCGCGAAGAGCTTAATAAACACCATATCAACAATATTGTTATTGACAATAATGATAAGATCGGCGGACAGTTTACTATGCAGACACACCAGTTCTTCTTTTTCGAGAAAGAAAAAAAATTCGGAGGGATGAGGGGCTTTGATATTGCAAAAACACTTGCCGGTGATGATCATACCGGCATTTTCCTTGATTCAACCGTGTGGGATATTCTTGAGGGAAACCGGCTGGCAGTAAAAAACATCGTAACAAATGAAATATACTACGTTGATACCGAATACTTAGTTGTTGCCACCGGAGCCGTACCTTTTATGCCAGCCTTCGAAAACGATGACCTTCCGGGTGTTTACACGGCTGCGGTTGTTCAGAAAATGATGAACAACGAATTTACATTACTTGGGAAAAATGTTTTGACAGTTGGTGCGGGAAACATCGGCTATCTTACTTCTTACCAATTGATGCAGGCGGGCGCCAATGTGAAAGCGATTATTGAGGCTCAGTCTGTTGAGGGGGGATTCCCTGTACAGGCTAACAGGGTGAGAAGATTGGGCATTCCGGTTATTTTATCGCATATTCTTTTAAAAGCCATCCCGAATGAAGACAATACAGGAATTAAAGGTGCGGTTGTAGCAGAGTGTGAAAATTTCCAGCCTATCCCGGGTACAGAAAAGGTAATTGACGGAATTGACGCTATCAATATTTGTACAGGTCTTGTTGCGGATGACCAACTATTGATTAAAGGCAATGATATCTTCGGAAGGAAGTGCTATGGCGCAGGTGACTCTATCCGTATCGGTGAAGGGACAAGCGCTGTATTAAGAGGAAAGCAGGTGGCTTTCGAAATCCTCCAGGAGATGGACAAGCCTTATGACTACAACCAGTTTCTTTCGACCTCAAAAGAATATATAGACTCTCAGCAACACCCGGTCAGAGTTATTGAAGAGCCTTTTAAACCTTCGGAAGAAAGGGCATTTGAAAAGCCTTTTGTCCTGATCGATTGTTTGTATGGATTTGCCTGCAATCCATGCGAATTTGCCTGTCCACACGGCGCTATTACCAAAACTTCAACCAGTACGGCACCGCATTTGGATTTTGAAAAATGTGTGGGATGTATGGAATGTGTATATCAATGCCCTGGTTTGGCAATCTTTGGCTATAACCTGAAAAAAAACTGGCTTTTCCTACCTATTGAATATGAGGCTAATGAAGGTGAGGAAGTTTATCTTGTGGATAATAATGGTAAAATTCTTGGAGAAGGCATTATTGGTAAAATCTTAAAGAAAAAAAACAAAACCAATATTGCCAGAGTTCAGTCAGTTGATTTGAAAGGTGAAGATTTAATGACTGTCAGAGGATTTATTATTAAGGATAATTATCCGGAAAGAATAGAATACAAAAAGGCAGGGGAGATAGAATCGGAAACTTATATTTGCCATTGCGATGATGTAAAATTAGATGAAATCCTCGATGTAATTGGCGACAGAAAATTTATTTCGGTGGACGAGATAAAGCACACCACACGGCTCGGAATGGGAGCTTGCCGCGGGAAGAGATGTATCCCGAGATTGAAGCAAACTATCAGGGCTAATGGTATTTCTATCGTTGGTGAAGCTACGCCACGCGGTCCCTTGTCAAACCAGATCAGTTTGGGTGATCTCTATCCGAAAGATGTTCATGAAAATATTATTGTTTCAACCAATGGTGATCAGGTTCAAAAGATAAAAGTTAAAGCACTGATTGCCGGAGGTGGTATTGGCGGGTCGGCATTGTTCAGGTATCTCGCAGAAGCCGGATTAGAACCGGTGTTATTCAATTATGGTCGTGGTGCTTCATGGAGAAATATCGCCGGCGGCAGACCTAACTTCAGCTTACCCGAGCTTTCGGATATTGCAACGCAGAATCTCGAAATATTCAAAAAGCTCCAGGAAATAAAAAATATCGACTTCAGGCTGATCAACTATGTAACATTTGCGCATGATGAAGCAATGTATCAGGCATTAAAAGAGTCAATGGCATGGTCGGATGCCTTTATGATCGAACCAAAGGATTTCAGAAATAAAATCTCTTCGCATATCAATCCTAAGCTCGATACTTATCTTTCTGCATTGATAACAAAAAACTGCTGGCAGGCTACTCCTGGAAGAGTTATTGACCTGATCAGAAGGATTGGTATAAAAAATGGCGGAAAGGTACTTGAAGATTGCAAAATGATAGACATCAGGAAGAATGGGAATAAATCCTTTGTGCTTGTTATAGATCACGAAAAAAAATACATTGAATTTGAAACGGAGGTATTTATTAATGCACTGGGACCGGAAGGCGATAAGTTTGCCAGAATGCTTGGTTTGGAAACGGGTATTTATCCGGTAAAACACCAGGCGTTTATTACCCGCAGACTGCCGATGATGGGTCATAACGGAGCACCATTGCCTATGATTATCGACAGGAGAAGATATAAAGGATTTACAGCCGTTTATGGACAGCAATTAGCAGAAACCGGACAAATCATCGGTTGTGCTTCGCCTGCCGTTGAGCCTTATGAAACAGATAAGAATTTAAAAATTAACTCAAAGGAATTCAATGAAATTGTTTCCGAGGTTTTTGTTAATTGGATACCGGAACTTTCTTCAGTCGGTTTCCAGGCGGTATGGGCAGGTTATTATGTTGAACCAAGGATGGTTATAGATACTGATTTGGGATTGTTTATAGGTTTAAGAGGGCAAGGGTTTATGTTAGGTCAATACCTTGCAAAGTTGTATGTGGATAAATTGACAGGTAAGGATATTCCCGATTATTTTGAACGGCTTTCATTAAACGGAGA
>JAIORT010000088.1 GCA_021107975.1 Bacteroidales bacterium
ATTTTACATATTATTGACGTACAGCATAATAGACGATTTAGGTGTCAAACTCAAGAAAAGTTGATGGTTAATCCTCTTCAATGTAAGCGATGTGGGAAAATTTCACTTGAAATAATCAAATCCATAAATGCCGAAAGAGCGCCTCCGAAAAATGTTATGAAATAACAATGAACACTTATAAATACATAGAATTAAATATTTACACTGCTGCTTTCATAGCGGCATGGGATCGCTATGTCATTAATCAAACAAAATGGTGCAAAACAATGATTCATCTGCAAAGTGACAGGAATATTTTTGAAGATTTTTATTTAAAGCATGGGATTAACTTTCATTGGCAGCATCAAAACCAAGCTTGTGCTATTCATAGCAAACCCGGCAATTATTAAATCCCCATAGAAAATACATCCGGATACCCCGCAACCGAAGGCTGAGTGCAACAGTAAGTCCAAATAACTCAAGCCGTGCTTGAATTATTGAGACTTAATTGTTAGCCTCAGTTTTATTTAATTTCTAAACTATCTATGTTAGTTGGGACTAAGTATACATAATATGCTTGACTTTCTTCATTCCAAACCGTATCTCTGTCATATCTCAAAGCTTCCTCAAACATTCCAGTTGAATCAAATAAAAGTCTAATTAATTCATATTTTTTGTTTGAAGAAGGTTTACTATTGTAATACTCTTCCCATGATTTATTTCCGTTTTTATAAAAATATGTCTGTCTATTTTTTTGACCGATTAAATATTCAGTTTCCATCTGCAATTCTCCCGTTTCATACCATTCTTGTGAAATACCAAATAACTTATCATCCAAATATTCAGCATTATACTTTAATTGGCCATTTTTATACCAGCTGCGATACGTACCCTGACTTAATCCATTAATTTCTACTCCTTCAAACCATTTATTACCATTTCTTCGCCAGTATGCATAGGGTCCATTTTTTTTGTTATTCTTTATTGTTAACTCTGAGGCTTTCTTTTTAAACTCTTGGTCATAATAAATACTCCAAACTCCATCCTCTAATTTTCCATTTCCAGAAAACTCAACAGCACGCAGTCTAAAAAGAGTGTCATTGTCATCAACGGGATGTATCCATACCATATTTGTATCCATACAATGTACAGAGTGAAATGATTGGTGTTTTTCTTGGTGATCTTCAGGTCTCAAGCATGAAACCAATAAAAGGAAAATAATTATTGAAATATAGTTTAATTTGTTGTTCATTTTTTAAATTCCAAACAACGTCAAAATTAATTTACTGTTATTCAGTGTTTTATATATTTTAATCATTTTCATTTTTCTTTATTTATTCCCCCTTTTTCGTTGTATAAAAAACTCAACTGTTTTTTCAATGGTAGGGGGATTGAGGCTAACGATTAGTATAAGAATAGTAGCCGATTGTGGAACTCGAAACTTTCATCTCACTATGAAGTTGAAGCGGGCTACAATCCCTGAATTTACTACTATCTCGGCTATTATTTTTATACATTGTTACCTGCTGGGTGTTCATTCTTTATCATCTCTATTAGTTTACTAAAGTCCAAATTTTCTCCATAAATCATATTTTCCTGCATCTCAATGTAGTCTTTCTTGTACAGATCATAAAAGTTTTTTGGAGGTACTATTTTTAATTTTTCAATTGTCAGGTTTTCATAGTTTACAGTCTTAACGGCAGTGAATTTCTTCCTGTGTTCGATAATGGAATTGAACAGTTCGGCATCCTTAATTGCTTTTTGTCCAAAACCTGTTTTTATTATTTGCCCAATATCATATAAATGCCTTGACATCCTTTCGTGCCTGATTTTTTCTATTGGCTTTTGAAATTCTTCGTGGAGCAATATCATTTTCTCCAAGAATGTTTTTTCTGGAATTACCGTATTCGCTAAAAATTCATTTTCCGTAAAAACTGATTCAGGATAATATTCATCAATTATGGAATTAATTTTTGTTTTTGAATATGGTTCCAACAGAGACCTTGCACCCAACTCAATCAATACTCTATTGGGCAGATATGATATTTCTTCGAATACGGATTGATAATTGATTTTAATTGTTTCCGGGTCTTGGTCAGATATCCTGGTATTTTCTACAACAGTTTCGTATAACTCATTATTTATCCCATATCCATCAAGTTGATTGGTTAAAACATCAACCATTTCAGTTGAAACGAAATCATGTGATTTCCTTCTCAGTTTTCTAATTTCTCCTTTTGTTAATTCGCCTTCAAATCCAAGATGTTTTCTGTCGATTGCAATATCAATATCTTCCGAAAACCGTTCAATTAGTCTATATGCTTTGTTTAATGAGGTACCGCCCTTGAAAACTAAATATTGTTCGATTTCGGAGCTAAATATCATTCTCAGAATTAATGTTACCCAAGCATCCTTCTCAATGGCTTGTGGTTGGATTCCGGTCAACGCACTCAATTGATTAAACAGGTCAACCTGTCTTTGTTTTGATAAATTAAGCCAATTGTCCATTTTCAATTTCTTTTATAATTGCCAAAACAATTTTTTGAATCCAAACAGGTGCGTGTAGTATGTCTTTGTACAAAGTGTCCATTTCCTTACTATCAAAGATTATTTTTTTAATTTTTGTTATATGGGATTGGGTTATATTCTCTTTTCCAATTGCCCGCAATCCTTGTATAATCAGGTTACTTAGTTGGTTTTTTGTATTCAGGTTTTTTGGACTGGTTTTTTTTAATGTGATGGTTTGTTTGCCAATTCTAATCTTTCTTGCAGAACCATCCGTTAAATAAACCACATTCATTGGGACTTGGGTTGTTAACCCTAAACGGTACATTGCATAAGAACCTGTTGGGATTATTCTGGCTTTATCCCGTTTTGCAATTGCATTCCCTATTTGTTCAGCAGATGGATAAATCAATCCGAGCAATTTATCATTTTTAGGAAAATAATATATTCCTTTAGATAGCCGGATTAGAATTTCTTTTTCTGTCAATCGTTGTAACGATTTTCTAACAGTATCGTAATCACTTATTTCAAGAAAATCATTGATAAACAGGATTTCTCCCGGTCTTTTCTTTTTAAGTATTGTTTCTATTTGTTTTAATACTGACATTGAAAATAATTTGTCCCAAAAATAGTAAAAATATGGGACAATTTAATTCTATTGTGTAGCACTCTCTCACCTTGCAGGTAACGATCGGCAATATGCAACGTAATTTTTGTGTTGCGCCTGCGGCAAAAATTATGGAGTATATTGTCCTGTTGTGTTCAGTTCTTTATCCTTCAATATTTTTTATCTTTTCAATTGAAGGATTTTTTTAAAAGAACGTAGTTCAAATTTGAATCCCGATTTCAAAACCATCTATTGCCATATATAAGGACTTCTGTTCCGGGTTGTTCCTAATTTCCGTTGTAACCTAACAGGTTAAAAAAACCTGTTAGGTTTGTATCGCCCTGTTAGGTTTGGGTC
>JAIORT010000515.1 GCA_021107975.1 Bacteroidales bacterium
TTCACTTACCGGTCATAGAATTTTATTTTCTCCAGTTCCTCCATATCCCATGTCAGGTCCATTTCTTTAAACAACACTTCGGCTTTTCCAAAAAACTCTTCCGCAGTAATATTATTTAAACTGGTATGTCTGCCTTTTTTCTCGAGTAATCTTTTCCCTACCTCAATATAGGTTCTGGTAAGTTCTGGCCTGGCACCAAGTTGCTCTCCAATCTGAATGCTTTTTCTCCACCATTTTAATGCTTTATTTTGATTTCCGGTGAGCCAGTAATATATACCCGTCAGCTTAAATATTTCAGGTTTTTCACAAGCAACTTTCAGGGAATTGTTTAATGCGGATTTTCCACTTTCACGGGCATTTTTTCGTAATAATGATCGTTTTTTACGGTCATTCAAATTGTTGGTATCCTCCAACATCATGAGGTCAAATAAAAACCGGCTCCTCAGGAAGCTGCTTTTATGGAAAGGTGTAATTCTTCCTTTGCCTGATAATTCAGCACTGAGAAGTGAAAGCGTTTGCTCAGCTTCTGTCATATCTTTTGACAATAGCTGTATATATGCCTTCATCCCTTCTGCATAAATACCGAAAGGCACAAGCCCGATCCTGTTCAACAGGGATATGCTGTGTTCTACTTCGTTTATAGCTTCATGAAACATCCTGTGTTTGATCAATAATTTTGTCTTTGCCATAAATTTTCTCGCTATGGCATAATCATTATCATATTCTTTCCCAAATTCATGTAGTTTAGTGATCAAAATGTTTGCATTGGTAAAGTTTCCCAATTCAATTTCCTGCAGACAATACCAGAACGTGTACCCATGAGTTATTATCTGATTAGTACCAATGATTATAGCACTGTCCACAAGAGATTTGTCAAATTCAATTCCCCTGATCCAATTACCAGACAGAAAATTATTGATCGCTTCAATACACTTATAATGAACAATCTCTGTAACATCCTCCTGATTGATATAATCTTCAGAATATTCCAGTATTTTTTTGCTGATCCTGAATGAGATCCCTCCAAGAGAAAAAGCACCGCTTTGCATTATCAGGACGGAGGTACCATTATCTATCTTCGCAATGTTAAAATGAAAAAACCTGCGAATATGTAATATAACCTCAATGAACATCCTTCGGACATCCATCTGAGATAATGCATATGCTTTTTTTGCAACAAGATTAATGATATCATTTTCCCTCGGTTCAGGTATTCTTTTTACCCTTTTATAAGGGAGGTAGAGGCTTTTGATCAGGGTAAGTACATTCCAAACCAATTGGGAATATAACATGATCTTATTTTTCGGCGATTTTTCACCCCATAGTTGAAGCACTTTATCAAAATGTTCAACAGCTTCCGTATATCGCCCTTTGTTGAAGAATGCAATGGCAATGTTTTTCTCAAGGTTTGCAATGGTTTCGGGATCACCGGATTCTTTATGTTTTTTAAGATAAAGTTTCAAAGCCTGCTGATAGTAGTTGATAGCTTCGCTTGAAGCAGCAGCTTTTAATGCTTCTTCACCAGCTTTTACAAGATATTCTTCTGCCTTTTCCAGGTCTTCTCCCTGGCTGTAATGGAAAGCAATCATGCCGTAAAATTCATGCAATCTTTCAGCAAATATCGACTCGATTGCCTTTGCAGTTCTTAAATGAAGTTCTTTTCTCTTTTTTAATAAAATGGTCTCGTAGGTTACCTCCTGAGCAAGTACATGCCTGAAAAGATATTCAATCTCTGATACCCGGCTACCTTGTTTAATAAGCTGGATACCTTTCAAATATTCAAGTTTCTCATCAATTTCTTTCGTTGTTCTTGCAACCTCAATCAGGATTTTATAGAAAAAATTCCTGCCAATTACCGATGCAACTTTGAGCAATGATTTGGTTTGTTCATTAAGTTTGTCAATCCTCGACATCAGAACACCCTGAATGGTTTCAGGAATTATTACAGATTCAATTTTTTCAGTTACTTCAAATTTTCCATCTTTTACCTCTACAACACCCTCATCAATAAAAGACCGGATAACTTCCTCAATGAAAAAAGGATTCCCCTCTGCCCTGTTTGTAATAATATCTCTGACATGAACGGGAAGCCCCTTGATTTTTAACAGGTTATTGATCAGGCTTTCGCACTGAGAATCGTTTAAAGGTTCAAGGTAAAATTCCGTATGATATTTCCTGCATCGCTCATTCAAAGTTTTTAATATCCTTTTTCCGGATTCTTCAAAATTCGGACGCATTACATTGATAAATAAAACCGGGTTTTCTTCTGCAATAAGGTAAAGCGATTCAAGTAGTTCTATGGAAGTGAGGTCGGACCAGTGCAAGTCTTCTATCACCACAACAACAGGTTTTTTTGCGGCAGTTTTAATAAGCAGTTTCCTCAAACTTATCAGGATCAACTTCTCCAGTGCTTCACCTTCAATTCCCTTTATTCGATTTGCATACTTACTCGTAAGGGTTATCCCCATGAGTGTGGCAATAAAAGGCAATATCTCATCAGTTGCATACGGATCCACACTTCTGATAACTTTTTCAAGCTTATTAAAGAGTTGTAGTGTTGAATCGGTATCCTTTATTTTAGCCCAGTTCCTTATGATATCAATGATGGGATGATAATTCAGGTTTTTGCCAATGGATAATGATCTACCTTCCAGGTATATCACCCGCTTCATCTCATCTTTCTTTCTCAATTCAGCAATCAGCCTTGACTTGCCGATACCAGCCTCGCCTATTATACTAACAACCGAACCTTCGCCATTAATGGCTTGTAATACATGGAGCTCCAATTTATCCAGTTCTGTTTTTCTTCCAATCATTTCGGAATAGATCATCCTGTTAAAGTCAAACCGGGTTCTCTGGATTTTTACATTGGTTGATAATAGTTCGTAAACCTGCACAGGTTTTTTTCTTCCTTTCACCATTATAGGTTCAAGCATTTGATAATCAAAATCGTTCTCGGTATATTTATGGGTTAAAGGGCCTACATAAATCTGCCCGTTCTCTGAAAGGTCTTTCAGCCTGGAAGCAATATTCACAGTATCACCTATAACTGTGTACTCTTTTTTTTCAGAAGAACCAACAAGTCCTGAAACAACAGACCCGGTATTAATTCCGATGTGAACATCGAGAGGAATGCTTAATTTTTTTTCTTTATTACACCGGTTAAGTTGATTTCGGATTTCGACCGCTGTGTTCACAGCTTTTTGTGGAGCATCTTCAACGGCAACAGGTACACCGAAAAGGACCATGATACAGTCACCAATAAATTTATCAATAGTACCACCGTAATGTTTTATGATCGACCCCATCATTTCGAAGCAATCATTCATAATAAAAGTAACTTCTTCCGGATCCATCTTTTCAGAGAGGGTTGTAAAACCGGAAATATCTGCAAACATCACGGTCGCCTGGCGGCGTTCACTCTCCTGAATAATGTTTTCTGTT
>JAIORT010000772.1 GCA_021107975.1 Bacteroidales bacterium
CCCCTGATGTATTTAAACCCCACTCCTCCGTATAATGAAAAGTTATTCTTGTTAATAATATTTCTGCCATAAGCCAGGTTAAATTCTCTGTACCACATAAAAGACAAGCGTGTTCCATAAAATAACTTTGATACATCTTCCGGGTTAAAGGAATAGCCAATTGAATCTCCGTTTTCGAATTTAATTGTATCGAAATAAGCCGCATGATAACCATTGAAAAGAAAATCGGCGCTGGTTTCATTCAGGTTAGAGTTCCACATAAACTTTTCTCTGATACTGAATCCGAATCCTCCAATTTTCTCATCCTGGAAAGAAATACCAAAACCATTGATATTTCCTTCTAATTGCAGCTTTGAATTTGTAAAGTTTTGCATAGCCTGCTCACGTTCTTCTTCTGTAAAAACCATACCTCCTTTAAACAGGTCCAAAACCAAAGCTCTTTTTAATGGTTCGGAGTATATTGAAATGCCGGCTTCACCAACGCCTACGTTCATTAAATGATCATTTCTTTTCCATCCGAGATTAGCCGGATTAAGACCTATACACTGATAATCGGTTACAACTGCCGAACTGTATCCTGCTCCTGTTACAGTAAATGCGCCGGACTGCGTTTGTGAACATAACTGCGAAGACAAAACAGACAGGATAAAAACTGATAATAATAAAATTGAGTTTTTCATAGATATAATATTTTGAATTTTCAAATGTAGGAATTAAATTTTAACTAAAATATATATTTTTCGTACAATACTTTTAGGACAGGAAATTTTTTATGCTGCTTTTACTCTTTGATCTTAATATTATATTAAATTTTTTTATTAATTTGGTCAAAATTATTTCATTAACTTTAATACTTAATGCGAGTCAGTTATAACAGTATTCTATTAGTAATTACTATTTTAACTGTTTACCTTTTCTCCTGCCAAACCAGGAAGAAAGATCCGGCAGAAACAGATCAAATTGTAAAAAAGCCGGATAATATAATTCTTAATAAAATTTTAAAAGAAAAAAAATTAATTGCCACTACCGATTATAATTCTACTAATTATTTTGTTTACAGGGGAGAGCCAATGGGCTACCAATATGAACTCCTGAAGTCTTTTACAAAATTTTTAGGTGTAAAATTAGAGATAAAAATTATTAATAACCTGGAGTCGAGTTTCGATTGTTTGAATGAAGATGAATGTGATTTGATAGCCTTAGGATTAACAGTTACCAAAGAGAGAAGTAATATTGTTGATTTCAGCAGTCCGCTTAGCCAGACCAGACAAATGCTTGTTCAACGAAAGCCTGATAACTGGCGAAAAATGAGAACCATGGATGAGATTAATTCACATTTAATCAGAAACCCGCTTGATTTGGCAGGTAAAACAATATATATTCAAAAAAATACGATTTTCCATTCCCGTTTAAATAATCTTTCCGATGAAATAGGAGCAGATATTAACGTTATTGAGCATCCCGACGCCACTGTCGAGGAATTGATAACAATGGTATCAAAAGGCGAAATAGACTTTACGGTTTGCGATGAACATATTGCACTGGTTAATAAAAAGTATTATCCTGATATTGATGTCAGAACACCTATAAGTTTTCCACAACACATAGCCTGGGCAGTTAAAAAGGGCGCAAACGGACTGTTAGATACAATGAACTTTTGGCTTGAGGAATTTAATAAAACAAGGACTTCGGCATTTCTTTATAATAAATACTTCAGGAATCCCCGAACAATTAATTATGCCAGAAGCGAATATCATTCGGTAACAGGAGGTAAAATATCTCCCTACGATCCGGTTATAAAAAAATACAGCGAGCTTATTGACTGGGACTGGCGGTTGCTTGCATCACTTATTTACCAGGAATCCAGATTTTATCCCGAAGCTCGTTCATGGGCAGGAGCTTATGGACTGATGCAACTGATGCCGCATAATGCACAGAAATATGGGATCGACAGCCTTTCTCTACCGGAAGAACATATAGAAGCAGGTGTTAAATTTATTAAATTGCTTGATAAACAATTTCTTGATAAAATTGAAGATAAAAGCGAAAGGACAAAATTTGTCCTTGCATCGTATAATGCAGGAATTGCACACGTTTATGATGCCAGAAGGTTAGCTGAAAAATATGATAAAAATCCTAATCTCTGGAACGACAATGTGGATTATTTCCTTCGTAATAAATCAAAACCCGAATTCTATAGTGATTCTGTTGTGAAATACGGATATTGCAGAGGTGAAGAACCTTATAATTTTGTTTATGATATTCTTGAACGATATCAGCATTATAAAAATGTTATTGTTAATTAAAACGGATTTGAGTTTTTAATTTTTCGATAATACTGAAAAGAAGTATTATTATTATCTTTGTTTTTCATTTTAAACTATTTAGAATATGAAACGTAATTTCCTGTTTATTTTTGTTTTATTGATATTCCGGTTCGTTATTGTGGCACAGGATGCTGATACGGCGAGCAGCTCCAAAGACAGTCAGCTTGCTAACAAATTATTTAATGAAAGCGTAGATTTATTTGACAAACACAAATTTATCGAAGCCGTTACTATGATAAATAAGGCTATAACGTTGAAGCCAGATTTCGCGAAAGCCTATTACAATCGCGCTTGTATCAAATTGCAATTAAATAGTCCTGATGAAGCTATTATGGATTTTGACAAAGTAATTGAACTCGAACCAAATGCTAAAGCATATTCAGGAAGAGGGTATGCTTATTTACAAAAAAAAGATTATCAAAAAGCAATCGGTGATTTCTCAATTGCTGTTCAGCAAGACCCTGATTATGCTGAAGCATATTATTACAAAGGCTGCACAAACGTTGAACAGGATAAATACCAACAAGCACTGATTGATTTTAATAAAGCTATTGAACTTGAACCTAATTATGCCGGCGCATACAACGACAGAGGAAGTGTTAAATTACTTATGGAGGACTATGAATCTGCAAAAAATGATTTTACTAAAGCAGTAACATTCGATCCAACCATTGCATGTGCTTATGATAACCTGGGAAAAGTACATGAATATATTAACGACTTAAATTCAGCCCTTGAATATTATACAGCGGCTATTAAAATCGATCCGGATTATTATATTGCTTATAACAACAGAGGACGGGTTAAACATGAAACCGGTGATTATGAAGGAGCACTTGTGGATTATAATAAAGCTATTTCAATCCAACCCGATTATGCTTATGCTTATAATAACCGTGGCAATGCCAAATACATGATGGGCGATTTGAATGGTGCAATCGCCGATTTTACTAAAGCAATTGATATTGATCCTGATTATGGAGATGCTTATTTAAACCGGGGTATCACTAAAGAAATGCAAAGAGATGAAAAAGGCGCTTGCAGCGACTGGAATAAAGCTGCTGACCTGGGAATTATTGAAGCCCGGAAATATGTAAATAATCAATGTGGTGA
>JAIORT010000447.1 GCA_021107975.1 Bacteroidales bacterium
AGAAAGTATTAAGCCGTAATAAAAATTTACCTGCCCGTGAATAATAAAAACAAAAAGAATGACCGGAGACCAGATTAAAATAATGAGAACTTTGATAGCATTTGCTTTAACCAGGTCATATCCTGCTCCTAATACAATACCTGCTAATAAAGCATAACCAACTCCCATGTGTAAAAATCCACCATAAATACCAATGAAAAAGAACAAAATCATTTGACCGGCGCTTACCTTTTTATCCTGAAGTTCTTTTTTTCCCTTTAACCACTGTTGTGGTTTGTATAAGATGACGAACATCATAATTAGCATTACTACAGCTATGGCTTTTTCTATGATTGCTTCGTTCAGGTCAACGGCAATCCATGCACCGATAATAGAACCTAAGGTAGCAGGAATAGCCAGCCAGAATCCCTTTTTGTGATCAAGAACTTTTTGCTGTTTAAAACTGCCAACGGCAGCGATGTTTTGAAATAAAATTGCAATTCGGTTAGTTCCGTTGGCAACATTAGCCGGTAATCCAAGAAACATCAGGATGGAAAGCGATATAATTGAGCCGCCGCCTGCCAATGTGTTTATAAAACCGACCAGCACACCTGATGCTATTAATACAATTATCTCAACCCAGGTCATAATATATTAATATGAATCTTCAAAAATATTATTAAATTTTTTATTCAGGAAATTAAATTAAGTAAACCCGGTTATGTTTTGGCAGTCTTCTTCCCAAAAATAACTACAATAAAATACAGGATAACCAGATCAACCGGAAACAGAATATAAGAAGGAACTCCGTAAGCTGCAGGGATTGTTCCGAAAAAAGTGGCAACAAAGCCGACTGTCAAAGCAT
The DNA here is from genome assembly GCA_021107975.1 of Bacteroidales bacterium. Lineage (GTDB taxonomy): Bacteria > Bacteroidota > Bacteroidia > Bacteroidales > JAADJA01 > JAADJA01. Next base: position 845 of record JAIORT010000447.1, read on the forward strand.
AAGGCAACTGGGTTCGTACATGCTCAATGTGATTACACGAACTTGCCAGCGAGCTTAAAATCGTGGTATCGGAAATTGGCGAGCAATGATCTCCGAGAACCGAACCGGCTAAAACTGCAGAAACCACATTGTAAAAAACAGCTATCGACTGATCATAATCCAAGCCGTTTTCCTGTGCTAACAGCCATGAAGAAGGTAAAATCAAGGGATAGAGAATTGCCATAGTGCCCCAGGAAGACCCGGTTGAGAATGCAACTAACGCTGCTAAAATAAACGTAAATGCGGGAATAAGGTATGGCGCCATATTTACATCTAACAAAATTCCCGATATAAAATCAGCCGTGTGCATGTATTGTGTGATCAAAGCGATTGACCAGGCTAATACAAGGATCAAAACTGCTGTAAGCATTGTTTTAAAACCTTTCACAAGGCTCTCGATGCTTTCTTTTAATGACATTATTCGCTGGCTGATTGTCAGTAAAACCGCTACAAGCACTCCCGCTAATGATGACCAAAGCAATGCTTTATACGAATCGGCATGTCCGATAACATTCGACAGGTTTTTAGAAAATCCAAGTCCGGCATCCCATCCGGTTTCTTTTAATCCGGTGCTTACCAACCCGATGATTGTTCCGGCTACAATTACTATTACAGGTATTACAGCATTATACCACCTTTCCTTTTTTATTTGTTTCAGTTGAAATTCGCTGTGGCTCCCGGGATGTATGTCATCTATACCAAACTTTCTTGCTTTTCGTTCGGCTTTTAACATGGGACCGAAATCCTTTCCCTTGAAAATCAATATCAGAATAAATAACAATGCCAAAACGGGGTAAAATGAATATTTCAATGAGTTGAGGAAAACATCATAAGCTGTTTCATTCAATCCGATAGTATTAATCCCATCCTGAATGTAACTCAGCTCCGCCCCTATCCATGTTGTAACAAATGCAATAGCTGCAATAGGAGCTGCAGTGGAATCAACAATATAACTCAGCTTTTCCCTCGAAATTTTTAACCTGTCGGTAACAGGGCGCATTGTATTACCAACAACAAGTGTATTGGCATAATCATCAAAAAATATTACTATACCCAGCAGCCAGGTAACAAACTGCCCCGACCTGGCATTATTGGCATAACGCGAAAGTATGTTCACCACTCCTTTCATCCCGCCATTGTGTGAAATAAGTGCTACCATTGCCCCGATCATCATTGAAAAAACGATTATTGAAAGATGCCCAATGTCGTTCAGTGATTCGAGAATATAAACATCTATAATAGAAAATATTCCGTAAAATATTGCTGCAAAAAATGAATATCCCTGGTAATAACTTATAATTGCCGAACCTACAAAAAGACCGATAAATAAAGCTGTAAAAACTTCCCTGAAAATCAATGCAATTATAATAGCGATTAAGGGTGGGAGTATTGACATCCAAAGAGGAACGGGAGTAACGGTTTTTGAAAAAGTATTATCCCCGATTTTAATAGTTAAATCTTCTTTGCTTGTGAAAATGTGGTTAAACGAATACATTCCATCAACAAAGTTTAAGAAATAAACCGAATCGTTAACCAAGACTTTCAATTGTTCATCAACTGCTGACTTCTCTTGGGGGAAAAAAATTTTAATCTCTGCAGGGATATTTTGTATAATAATCTTGCTGAATTCAATTTTAATATTTTCCGGTGCTATCTTCACATGCCTTGTGGTGTCATCAATCATTATATCTTCCTGTGCAAATATCCATTGCGATAAAACACAGATAATCATAACCGGCAGATAAAAGTATAGTCGTTTAAAAAGCACCAAATATTTTTTTTGTAAAAATAGGGAAGAATTTGAATTATGAATACAAGGGCAATATTTTATTTTTTAGTTATTTGTAAATACAACATTTTTATTTCTCTTTTGTTTTATTCGTACAAATCCGCATTATCTGTGTCCCCTTTATTTATATTATTATTTATTATTGAAAATTTATTGATATTTGGTTATTCATCTGAGAATCTCATTTTTTCAATCAAAACAGGTTTTAATAATTTTAATGCTTTTATAGCTTTTTTGATCCATTCGCTAACAAGTTCGTTCATATATTACTTTTCCGTTTTCAATAATATCTTTAATAAAATAATCTCCATAATTTAACCGCTTTTGGATTTCCTGTGGAGTTTTAACTATAATATCCATAGGGAATGAATGTTTTAGCATAAGAGAAATATCCACACTAACATCCCATGTCGCTTGTTTAGTGTCAATGATGACTAATAAATCCACATCACTGTCAGGTGTTGGATTTCCTGTTGCATAAGACCCGAATAAGATGATTTTTTCAGGTTTATATTTCTTTACAATTGTATGTATCTTATCTTTGATACTTTTCATATCAACACGTTTCCAAACAGTATCTAATTCTGTTTTATACATTGTAATCACCTTATTTTTTACAAATATAAATAAAATGGATTAATTTCAAATTTCCGTTTCTTTTCCAAATTTTTTTCCGTGTAAATCCATAAAATCTACGTCATCTGTGTTTTATTCTTTTATTCTCTCTGCGCCTTTGCGACTCTGCGTT
>JAIORT010000167.1 GCA_021107975.1 Bacteroidales bacterium
TATATTACGAATATTGGCAGTTGCTCGAATCGCAAAAGTTTGTGGAAACAGAACTTGATTATACTATCCTGAATAAGCATATCTCTTTCTTAGAACAACTTGATGTCATAGGAAACAGCTCCATTTCCATATTTGATTTGTATAAAAAAGACCATGTTTACAATTCGAAGAAATTTGAAACGGTTTTTGGATATGACCTGGATGAGGCTGAAAAAGAAGGGCATTCTTACTTCGACCGCCATATTCACCCTGAAGATCTGGCTGGAATTCTTAAGGCAGGAATATATTTTATAACGCTTGGGTTTAATATGCCTACTGAAAATATTAAAGATTATAAATTAGTTTATGATTATCGGCGAAAGAACAATAAAGGGAAATATATCCGTGTGATCGAACAGCAAATGGTTTTGGAATTAGATAAGTATGGAAATGTTTGGCTGGCTTTAAGTCTTCTTGATATTTCACCCGATAAAGATATTCATACTCCTTTCAGATGCAGGCTCGTTAATTCTAAAACCGGTGAACTATTTCATTTTCCACCAAAAGAAGACTTACCGCAATTAAGTAAACGCGAAAAAGAAATACTCAAACTCATCTCGGACGGTCTTATAAGTAAACAAATTGCCGACAAACTTTTTATAAGCATCAATACAGTAAATACACATCGCCAGAGGATTATTGAAAAGTTAGATGTGAGCAGTACTGCCGGGGCTATACAATATGCTTCGAGGGTTGGATTGTTGAGTTAATAATTAATAATTATGAGTTTTTTAAGTTGTACTTTATATGCTTTGCTTCCCAAATTGTAAAATAAACATCGGGCTGTCAGTAATTGAAAAGCGGCAGGATGGTTTTCATAACGTTGAAACGGTAATGTATCCCATTGGAATGAATGACATACTTGAAATCATCATTTCACCAAACAAAAAATTCACGTTTCAAACTTCAGGAATAAATATTTCGGGCGAAAGAAAGCATAACCTTGTGGTGAAAGCTTATGAAATGTTAAAAAAAATCTTTAATCTTGATCCGGTTGAGATACATCTGCATAAAACAATACCACCCGGAGCCGGTTTGGGTGGTGGCTCTGCTGATGCCGCTTATGCTATCAAATTGCTTAATAATATTTTTGATTTAAAACTTACAGTAAAACAAAAACAACAATATGCCTGTCAATTAGGAAGCGATTGTGCTTTTTTTATTGAAAACAAACCTGTGTTTGCTTATGAAAAAGGTAACAGGTTTGAGAATATTCAGGTGGAATTGAGCGATTATTGTTTTATTATTGTGAAACCTGAAATTCATATAAATACTACAGAGGCTTACTCATGGATAAAACCATCAATAAAAGACACTTCACTTAAAGAGGTCATCAGGCAGCCGGTTGAAAAATGGAAAAACACGCTTATAAATGATTTTGAGGAAGTGATTTTCAAAAGACATCCTGAAATTAAAAAAATCAAAGATCGATTATATGAACTCGGAGCTGTTTATGCATCAATGAGCGGCAGCGGCTCGGCGGTTTATGGGATTTTTAAAGAACAACCGAAAATAAATAATGAGTTTTCTGATTGTTTTGTCTGGAAAGATTATCATTAGCCTGTCTATAATTCATTTTTACTATGATTTAAAAAAATTGTAACTAATCGGTGTGCCAATGAAAAATCAGAAAATAAATAGTATTTGTATATATTCCTACCCCTACACCCCTTCCAGAAGGGGATAATTGGTATTTATTTTCTGATTTTTCAACAATATAACGAAATTCAATTACTGATTAGTTACAAAAAAATTAAGAATTTAGTTGCTTTCCGGTTATTAATACATTATATTTGTGTTTTTATAAATATAAACCAAAATTAAGAAACATGAAAAAAATTTCAATGATTTTAACAATTGTTACAATAGGGATATTTATTATTATCCTTGAGGGATGTGACAGTTGTAAATGCAAGCCTGCATTAATAGGCTCGCAGCCGGTAACACTTCATGCCCAGGAAACCGGCAACTGGTGCTGGGCAGCTACTACTCAAATGATCACCGAATTTTTAGGTCATGGCAGAACACAATGTGATCTGGCAAATGAACGTTTTGCCCGAACTGACTGTTGTACATCAGGATGTCCGAAAAATGCCGCCTGTAATATGCCCGGATGGACAATGTTTACAGAATGCGGTTTTACTTACAGCAATTCTTCCACACCATTAACCTGGGAAAAAATTAAATATGAGATTTATTGTGCTAAAAAACCTCTGTCTTTTGCTTATGGTCCTAAAAGTGGCGGAGTAGGTCATGTACTTGTTATTTATGGCTATGCCGAAATGGGAGATGATAAGTTTCTTTATCTGAAAGATCCATGGTCGCCGTGTAATGGCACTGACAGGTTTATTACTTACCAGGAATATAGCAACTCTGCAACTCACAATCATTGGGAAACTGCATATAGTTTTAAATATACATCTGAATAAAATAAGGAGGAATTATCATGAAAAAAGTAAATATTGCAATATCAGTAATTATCCTGATTATATTTCCATTATTTTTGGTATGTAGTGAAAATGAAAAAATATCAAACGAAATGCAGGAAATAACCGGAAAAGAAACACCACGCGAAGCAGCAAACGCAGCTATTGAAGCATTACAAAAGCTAACCAATGAGGAAAATTTTCAAAATCTGGGATTCACTTCTTTAAAAGAGGTTAAAGAATTAGAAGTTGGCGACCCAATTCCATTAAAAGGAATTGCATACAATAAATTGCTCAACTTTGAAGAGGGTTCACCCATTAATACGTTGTTTGAAAAAAATAAACAATTTGTTTTTCCTCTTTTATTTAACGGACAAGTTAAGACTACCGTAACAGTTATTAAAACTGATCAAGGATGGGTTTTTAACAATTTTGGAGGAACTATTTATACTGAAATTATTACTAATAAAAGAATATTCAGCGGATGGCCCGATACTTTGGACGTTAATATTAAAGATATGAATATTATTTCAATACCCGGTTTAAATATTGAAATGGTAGGATTTAATATTAATAATGATTGGTGGCTGATTCCTACATTTGACAATCCTAAAATAAAAGTAAAGCAATATTCAAAGCTTCCGGCTAAAGAACTTATGCCTGTTATAAAATCGTATGCTATTGAATTTGAAAATGAATATGGCGACCAAATCAAGGAAAAACGGTTAGTAAAATAAGCACTTAACTCGAAAATGTTACTATATAGCTATATAGCATAGGGTTTAAACCCTATGCTATATGATGCTATGGCTATGGAAAATTTTATAACTGATAATTTCGCAAATAAAAAAGGCTGACCATAAACGATCAGCCTTTTATTTTTTTCAGATAAATAAATCTTATTCCACAATCATCTTCTTTGTAATAGAAGTATCGCCTGCATTAACAGTGTAG
>JAIORT010000399.1 GCA_021107975.1 Bacteroidales bacterium
CCTGGCAATATAGTTGGCATGGTTTCGGAATTCAATAAAGCCTCGATCTCTTCATCGCCTGTATATTCAAGATGATCAACCGAAAGTGCATTGTATTTCACTCCTACCTGTATTCCTCCCGAATAGTCCAGTTCATTAGCGTGAATTTTAGGCTTTAATCCGTACTTCATTCCTGCCGATAAAATTCTTTCGGTATCCTCGACTGTGAAGAATCCCCTGTCGCAAAAAACATCGATGTAATCAGCCAGATCTTCTTCTGCCACAAGCGGGATCATTTTATTAATTACTATATCAACGTATTCGCTCTGATTTCTGCGATATTCCGCCGGAATTGAATGAGCACCTAAAAAAGTTGATTTGATGGTTAAGGGAGAATTTTCTTTTAACTTTTTAATCACCCGGAGCATTTTTAATTCGGATTCGGTATTAAGTCCGTAACCGCTTTTGATTTCAACAGCACCGGTTCCATAACATATAATCTCCTTTAGTCGTTTCATTGCCGATTCGTACAATTCTTCTTCCGAAGTTTCCGCCATTTTTTTCGCAGAATTCAGGATTCCTCCGCCACGTTTGGCAATCTCCTCGTAAGAAAGCCCTTTTATTTTGTCAACATATTCTATTTCGCGGCTGGCAGGGTAAACCAAATGAGTATGTGAGTCGCAAAATGCAGGGAAGACCATTTTGCCGGAAGCATCAATCTCAATGATTTTAGATTTTTGATTTTTGATTTTAGATTTGAAAAGATTTTCCATTGCGCCGAACTCTGAAATCTTATCATCTTCAATGTAAAGATAAGCATTTTTAATAGTCTTTAATTCTGCCATGCCGGCACCTGATTTTTTTTGCACAGGATTATCTTCAACCTGAACAAGCTCTTTGATATTAGTAATAAGTATTGACATAAACCTGATTCTTTAAATACATCGCTAAAGTAGTAAATCTTTGATAATTATTCAGGTTAGCACATCAAAATAAAATTCAGCCTTGAAATTCAAGAATATTTTTTATTACCTTAGCGAATTAATAATTTGGCGTTTTTCATAAGGAGTAAAAAGTATTTTACATTTTCTTTGCGTTCTTAGCGTGTTTTACTTTGCTTTTCTTTGCGTGAAATAATCGTTATTTGTGTTTCACGCAAAACTCGCAAAGATTTTCACAAAGAATACAAAGTGTAAAATACTAACTGAAAAATGAAAAAATTGTGAACTGGCAAATGAAAAATCCAATAATTTTCAGGAAATCATTTTAATCAAATAAATTTATTTCACATTTAAAAACATTCAACATGAAAAATCACATTACCAAAATTTCTTCTGACAAAACTGTTACTAAATTGATAGCCAAATTTATAACAATTGTTATTATTTCATTTTTCTTTGTTTTTACTAATAATATTTTCGCACAGGTAACTTTCACACAAACAACTGATGCTGATTTTTCTGCTGGCTACCTTGATAATGTCGTAGTCGCAAGTAATAATGTTTATCTTGCATATAAAGCCACCGAAATTAATAATTGGATTACTGCAAATGACCTTCCTCAAACGCTAACCGGACATAAGGTTACACGTTGGAAAAACTACGTATATCTGTCTGGCGGTTTCAACGGAACGAATTTTTCTGATATGGTATATCGTGCCACCATGCAAACCACAGGAAACAGCACATGGACAATTTACGGCTCAATTCCGGATTCATTGGCAGATCATGCAATGGTTGCAAGCAATGAGTATATGTATATTTTAGGGGGCAGAAAGGGCGGAGCTCCAGTGGATAAAATTTATTATACAAAAATTAATTCTGACGGCACACTCGGAGATTGGACTGAAAGCTCAGTTACTTTACCGCAACCACTTTGGGGCCACACTGCAATATTTTTAAATGGTTTTATTTACGTGGTTGGAGGTACAAGCAGTGATTTAGAAAATACTGCACTTAATACAGTATATTATACAAAAGTTGCCGGAATTGATGGTGAAATTACAACATTCTCAGCAACAACACTGCTTCCTGAAGCACGCAACAAGCATTCAATGGTATGTTACGATAACCACCTTATAGTATTGGGAGGATATGACAATACCGGCACCAAACACAATACGGTTTATTATTCCGATTTAAACCTTAACGGAACATGTTCGGCATGGTCATCAGCAACTACACTCCCTGTGGATATAAGCAACCACTCTTCAACATGTAATAATGGATGGATAACGGTAATAGGAGGAGAGGATACCGGAGGACTTAGTGATAAAGTTTATTACGCCGATATTGACAATCTTAGTTCTTTAACATGGGTTACGGCTGCCGACCTGTTAAATTTAGCTCGCAAAGATGGCGCTGCATATACATCCAACGGACAAATCGTTTTTGCCGGCGGCGAGAATATTTCCGGGGAACCTATTATCAATACAAGATATACAGCGGTTAACTTGGTTTTGGATGGTGTCCACAAAGGAAGTTTTTTGTCGTATCCTTTTTATCAATTGGGAGAAGAACGCGACATTGTAAGCCTTACTTATGATATATATAGTAATATGTATAATGAATATAACATTATATACAGGCTTGCGGGAGCGGATCAACAATGGGGAAGCTGGATTGAGGCAGGACAGGATAACCCGGTTATTGTAGGGCAGCACAAACAGTATATTCAGTATTTGATAAAATTCGATGGTACGGGTGATGATAACATTGTCCTCCATGATTTATCAGTAAACATTTCAGGATATACCCAGTTAACCGGAAGCCTGAACGCAATTGACACTTTAAAGTATGCCGATAGCCCTTTTTGGGCTACTACCGATATTTCATTTACCGGGGGGACACATGTTATAGAAGCCGGTGTTGAGATATTTTTCTCCACTAATACCGGATTAGAGATTGGCCAGGCAAATATGGCATTTGAGGGCACTGAGGTTGGCCCTATTGTATTAACTTCATATACTTCGGAAGCAGGCGTGTGGAACGGAGTGTATTTTAATACAAACAGTGATAATGGGGTTTCTTCTCAATTAGATTATGTTACGATAGAAAAAGCCGGAAATGGTACACGGAATGCAAACCTTTATTGCCTTAGCACAAACGAACCTCAAATTAATTATTCAACTTTTAGAATGGCTGATGGTAATGGAGTCTGGCTGAATGATTCTGACCTTTCAATCGAATCTACTGATTTTTTTGATAATATTGAAAGTGGATGCTACATTCAGAATTCAAGCCCGTCATTTATGAATTCAAGTTTTATATTGAATGGTGTGGCAGGAATTCATCTTATTGATATGACATCAAATCCCAATTTTTTTAATTGCAACATCAATGAAAATTATTTTGGCTTATACTACCCTTCACCCAACTTTTCTTTCCCGGTTATTTCAGGGATAAATAGCTATAACAATACCATCAGTGGGATTGCAATG
>JAIORT010000467.1 GCA_021107975.1 Bacteroidales bacterium
CAATTTTTCCATGTCCTTCCAGGCGTGTTATGGGATCTATAGTTATTTGTTTCATTATTTATTTATTTAAGTGGTAATTTTTCTTCGTAATATTCCTGCGGGAATGCTCATACGGTAAAAGGTTCCTGCAGGGTCTTCAATCTGATTAATAATTTCCTTGATTTCATCAGGATCGTTTGAGTTGATAACAGTAGCGATAGCAGATAGCATTTTTGCACCGGGGTCGGTAATTTCAGGAGTTGGTCCGTAACAACCCCGGCAGGGAGAATTTCCTTTTATACACCTGTACCCACACCCGGCTCTTGTTGCCGGACCCATACATATTAATCCCTGCTCGATAAAGCATGTTTCGCCATCATCTTCAATTTCCCATGGTCTGTAAAATCTTTTCACGGCTTTGTCCTCCGATTTTTTCCTGTCACATTCATCACATAAAGACTTTGCCTCAGCTCCAACTACCGATCCTTTTGGTGGTAGCTCCGAACCTGTTATTACTGCAGTTAATACTTCCACCAGCCTGTCGGATGTTGGCGGGCATCCTGGAATGTAATAGTCAACATCAACCACCTGGTCGAGTGTCCGAACATCATTATAGAATTCGGGTAAAGTGAGTTTTCCTTCAGGTACATCAAACTCAGTCACAGGACGTATTTTATCAGGGTTAACCGTTGATTCACTATCCTCATACACTCTTTTGAGGAGTTCTTCCTTTGTGGTCAGGTTTGCTAATCCGGGAATACCACCGAGTTGGGCACAGGAGCCATAAGCTATTAGTATTTTCGATTTCTGTCTTAATAGTTTAGCTATATGCTCATTTTCACTATTGCGTATCGCTCCATTAAATAATGTAATGTCGATATGCAGGTCGGGCATGGCTTCTACGTCTTTATACTTGGTGTCGAGAGCAATTGGCCAAAAAACAAAGTCTGCCACTTCAATAATGTCTAACACTTTTTCATGGACATCAAGCACCGAAACGCAGCAGCCACCGCAAGCAGCGCCCCAGTAAACAGCGAGGTTCAGTTTTGATTTTTTATTATTATTTTCCATAGCAGAGGAATTTACGATTTTTAAATTTTTATCCCGAAGTTTCGGGAAATAATCAATAGACAATTATTAAGTCAGGGTTTCCATAACTTCTTGCACTTTACAGGGTTCGAGATTTCGGATTGTTTCAGAAAACTCATCAGCCAGTTCGGCAAATTGTTTTCCTTCGCTTGCGCTTATCCATTCCAGTCGCAAGCGTTCCGGATTGATACCCATTTGCTTTATGTATTTCTTGAGCAAGTGATATCGTCGCAAACATTTATAGTTTCCTTCATGGTAATGGCAGTCGCCGGGATGACAGCCACAAATTAAAATGCCGTCAGCACCTTCTCTGAATGCTTTAATAACAAATGTCGGTTCTACTCTGCCTGAACACATTACCCGGATAATGCGAATATTTGAAGCGTACTTCATCCGTGATGTTCCGGCAAGATCGGCGCCGGTGTATGAACACCAGTTGCATAAAAAGGAAACTATTGTTGGTTTGTAGCTCATATTATACCTCCTGTAATTCTAAAGATTTAGATAATAAGCCTTCTATTTGTGAAAGTATTTGTTTATCGGTAAAATGTTTGCTGGTAATTGCCCCACTCGGACAAGCCGATCCGCAAGTTCCACATCCTTTACATAACACTTCATTAACTACTGATACATTATTTTCTTCATCAAAGCTAATTGCAGTATAGGGACAAACTTTTATACAAAACTGGCATCCGCAACAGATTTTTTCATTTATAAAGGCTGTGGTTACTTCTACTTCTACCGAGCCTTTTGCTATTATTGCAAGAATTCGTGCTGTTGCAGCTCTTGCTTGTGAAACGGAATCGGGAATATCTTTAGGCGCCTGGCAACTTCCAACTACATAAACTCCATCGGTTGTTGTTGCGACCGGATCGAGCTTAGGATGTTTTTCAATATAAAAATCATTGCCGCATAAACTCACTCCAACGGTATGGGAAATCTGCTTAGCATCTTCCCTGCCTTCCATACCAACCATTAAAATAACCATATCAGCAGGAATTTCAATATTTTCGCCCGAAAGCCTTTCATTCATTTCTATAAGCATTTCGCAATTATCACAGGGTTTCGTTTTCTTAATCACCGGCAAGTCATTCTTCTGATCGTACATCAGGAACATAATGTCCTTCCTTGAAGATTGTGTATAAAATTCTTCGCAGCCTTTTCCAAATGCCCTCATATCTGCATAAATCTGGAAAATGTTGGAATCAGGCAGGGCTGATCTTACCTGGTTGGCGTATTTCAGAGCAGTCATGCAGCAAGTTCTTGAACAATATTCATTGTAATTTTTATTCCGGCTGCCCACGCAATGAATAATTGCAACATTCTTCGGTATATCTCCGTCTTCTGTTCTGATGCTGCCATTGATCAGCATTTTCTCAAATTCAAGAGATGTGATCACGTCGGGGAGTTTACCATATCCGTAATTTTCTATTCCGCTCGGATCAAAGGGTTTCAATCCTGTTGCTACGATAATATTACCGAATTTAAGTTCGGTTTCAAAACTGTCTTTGGAAATTATGTTAGCATTAAAATTTCCGATATAACCGAAAATATCTTTTACTTCAGATTCAAGGAAAACACTGATGTATTTATGGTTCTGAACTTTACAAATAAGCGGTTCAATTATTTGCCCTGCGCTGTACATATAAGGAAACGTCAGGTCTATATTAGCAGCATAACCGCCGAGTTTATCAGTTTTTTCAATAAGGAATACTTTTTTATCTGCATCCGCAAGTTCAATAGCTGCCGAGATACCTGAAATACCTCCTCCTATAATCAGTGTTGCCGGATTAATATCAACCGACCTTTTATCGAGAGATTCGTGGAAATTAACCCTGTTGATAGCTCCTGAGATAAGTGATTTTGCCTTTTTTGTAGCTTCCTCCTTGTCGGTATGCACCCACGAAACCTGCTCCCTTATGTTTGCCATTTGAAACATATAAGGATTCAAACCTGCATTTTCCAAAGCCTTACGAAAAGTGAGTTCATGCATCCGGGGAGAACATGCAGCAACAACCACACGGTTCAGGTTATGTTCTTTTATATCTTTGATAATCATATCCTGACCCGGATCGGAACACATGTATTTATAATTTTTGGCAATAATAACATTTGGCAGTTTTTCCATCTCTTTAGCCACTTCTTCCACATCTACCATCATTGCGATGTTGGTTCCGCACCAACAAACGTAAACACCTGTTCTTATTTCGCTCATAGCTTCATTAATTTTCAAATTTTGTTGTAAGTTATATGTTAGTTGTTATATGTTACTTTTAACGTTTAACTTATAATTAACATTTCTCACTTGAGAAATACTATATTATAACTTGAAGAATTATCCA
>JAIORT010000063.1 GCA_021107975.1 Bacteroidales bacterium
CGGTTCCGGCAATGGCAAGCTTTCCAATGTCTCCTCCCGGGAAAAAAATGGGATCAACAACAAAAGAATCAGTGGTAAATGACAAATTTCCGGAATTTATTGAAATTATTGCAGAATCCGTTTGAGGTGCAAGAATATCGTTATTGAAATATTTCATGAACAGATCTGTGATCAGATCGTGTGTCATCTTTCCACCGCTGCCATGACCAAGTAATATGTTTTTTTCCATTCTCCGATATATTGTTAAATATATAGTATTGTAATTTGGAAGCCTAAAATAAAAAGGAAATTTGATAACGAGGTAACTAAATTATCACTCAATATTATTCAAAATATCTAAAATATTTTTTTGTAGTGGTTTTAAATCTACATTAATTGTTTTCCAAACAATATCATTGCTTATTTGATAATATCCGTGAACTAAAACATGTCTTAAACCAATAATATCCCGCCATTCAATTTGACTTGTATTTCCTCTCATAAATAAGTATTTTATCTTTTTCAAAGGTATTGAATGCATAATCTTTCAATTGTCCTTCTTCAACTAAATCAATATTCCTTCCTGTAATATCTTTCAACTGATTCATAATGTGAATATATTTAAGGAGAGTTATGTTATTGGGTTTACTAAACCTTACCATAACATCAATATCGCTTTGAGGGTCTTCTTCTTCACGTGCAAATGAGCCAAAAAGCCAGGCTTTTTCTATAGGTTGATTTTTAAGATATTTATTTATTTTTACAATTAATTGATTTTGCATGCCATAATGTATTTTTGTAATTTACAAATTTACGATTTTTTTAAATTACTACTTTTATTTATTATATCTGTAATACGCATTACACGCCCCTTCGTGCGAAACCATACAAGCGCCCACCGGATTTGCAGGTGTACATGCCTTATCAAACAGTTTGCAATCTTTAGGATTTTTAAGTCCTTTCAAAATTTCACCGCAAATACATCCTTTGTCTTCTCTAATTGGCTCCACTTCAACAGGTATCATTTCTTCTGCGGCAAACATCTTGTACTTTTTATTTATTTTTAAACCGCTTTTGGGGAGCACGCCCAAACCTCTCCACCAGTCATCAGCTAATTCAAAAACCTCCTTCATCATTTGCTGGGCTTTAAGATTCCCTTCGGGTTTAACGGCTCTTGTATATGCAATTTCAACTTTAGGATTATTATTCTCCATTTGATTTACCAGCATTAATATTGACTTTAGTAAATCAACAGGCTCAAATCCGGAAATCACGACACCCAAACCAAATTTTTCAGCAATATTCTTATATATTCCCGAACCTGTAATAGTGCTTACGTGTCCGGGAGCTATATAACCATCAATTTTTACTCCTTCATCTATCAGGGCTTCCATTGCGGGGGACATGATCTTGTGCGAACTTAAAAGATAGAAATTCCGTAATCCTGCCATCTGTGCTTTTAAAATTCCTGCTGCCGAGCTTGGAGCCGTAGTTTCAAATCCTATTCCGAGAAAGACCACTTTTTTTCCGAGATTCTTTTTTGCAATAGTCAAGGCATCCAAAATGGAATAAACGATCCTTACATCCGCTCCTTTAGCTTTTTCTTTATCAAGCGAAGATGTAGAGCCGGGAACGCGGATTAAATCGCCATAAGTGGTGATGATAACATCATCCAAACGGCTGTATGCAATTGCCTGATCGATGAAACTATTGCTGGAAACACAAACAGGGCATCCCGGACCGGAAATCAATCTTATATTTTCAGGAAGCAATGAAGGAATACCGAATTTTTGAATAGCCATTGTATGCCCGCCGCAGACTTCCATAAGTGAAATCTGCTTTGTTGAACGTTTTTTTATTTGATCAACCAGCTTTTTTACTAACTCTTTATCTCTGTATTCGTCGATGTATTTCATTTCTAAACAATCCTTTCTCCCGTCTTCTTCTCTTCCTTATCCAACTGTCTGTTCAACTCTTCGAATTCCTCGAATATCTTTAGCGATTCTTCAGCATCTTCAGGGCTAAGTTTCTGTATGGCAAAGCCGGTATGCATAAGGATATAATCGCCTAACTTAATATCATCTATCATTTGCAGACTGGCATTATATTTAGCTCCTCCCACGGAAACCACTGCCATATCGCCGTCTATCTTTTCAACTTTTGCAGGAATACTTAAACACATTTTGATTTTTGATTTTATTTGAGAGCATCTTCTATTGCGTTTTCTAACTCAATGATAGTTTCTTCTGTTCCTTTGTATTTTAAAATCCCGTTTTTATCTATAACTAATGTAGTAGGCATAATCTTGATACTATATTCCCTAAAAACAAATTCAGATAACGGAAACACCTGAAACTTAAAAGGTTTTTTGCGAAGAAAAGGAATGAGACTGGATTTGTGGTCAGGAGCAAACCCAAAAAATTCTACATTTTTGTTTTTGAATTTATCTGTAATTTTATTTAGCAAAGGAAATTCATTAATGCATCCCTTGCAACCTATTGCCCAAAAATCCATCACAATTACTTTGCCTGTCAAATCATTTATATCTATTATTTTACCGTCAATTCTCTTTGTAGTAAAGGTTGGAACTTTTTGTCCGATTTCTACCGGCTTTGGTTTTAAATTTTTAACTTCTTTTATTATTTCGGAATACTCATTTAAAGTTAAATATTTATATCCTTCCGGTTTGCGAAAAATATTATCAGGCAATTCGGGAGAAAAATCAACAGCAATTACAGAAATTTCCCAAAATGTTGATTTAAGTGTATATTTTAAAACAAAACCATCTATTTCCCCATAGGGAGAGTAATTAACAGGAATTTCATTTGTAAAATACATCTCGATTTTTGTACTATCAGGTTTGGTTAAAAGTACTTTTTTGCATTTATATCCTAAAATGACTAAGCTATCATTAGAATATTGATATAAATAATTATTAGTATCTGTAGATTCAAGTACATACTTTTGATAATTTTCATATTCGATAAAATATCTCTCCTTTTTTTTCTCCTTCGGATAAATAAATTGAAATTTTTCATCATCATATAAACTCTTTAATAAAATTGTGTCAGGGCTATATATCACATAAGAAGTGTCAACTTTATTATAATCGCTATTTAATGATAATTCCATAGTATTCTGAAATGTAATAATTCCGGAGCTATTATTTTGATTATGCTTTTCATTGCAAGAAGAAGTTAAAAACAACAATATCAACATTAGAATAAAAGTGGACGTTTTTAATTGACTATAAATATTCATTTTAAAATAAGTTTTATTATTCAACAATATAACAATTCAACAATATAACAATTCAGCAATTCAACAATTCCCTTCTTTTCGCTGCAATCACAAGCTGTCCCAAGGCAATTCCTCCATCGTTTGAGGGGACTTTGGTTTGAGTATAAACCTCAAATCCTTCCAGTATTA
>JAIORT010000545.1 GCA_021107975.1 Bacteroidales bacterium
TTTTTTTAAGTATTTTTCAGCTTTTTCATAGTCTTTTTGCTTATAATAAAAGTTGCCAAGATTATATTTTTCGGTAGGAAAATCAGAGTTATATTGCAGCATGGCAACAGATAATACGTTTTTCTGTAAATCTTTGGAGTTTGAAACTGCATCGGGGGCACTTTGAAGTACTGTCTCTATCATTGGTTTTTGAAATACTTCAGTTCTCAATAATTCTTTATTTGTAAACATTGGTATTTCAATTGCAGATTCAATAACAGGTTCGGTAGTTGTTTCACTTTTTTTTTATGGCATTTCTTCCTAATCTTTGTATCGGGTATAACCTCGGTATTATTTATATTTATCATACCTTTACTGGCTAATTATTTTTATTTTTCAGGCTTTTACAGACAACCCTCAAGGAAATGAGTTATGATACAAACAGCAATCGGAATTGATATAGGAGGCACAAATACAGTGATAGGTATAGTTGACAAAGATGGGAATATTATTGCCCGTAATTCCATCCCGACTGTTACACATCCCGATCATACTATTTTTATGAATGCCTTATGCAAAGCCATTGATGAAACCATTGAACAGGCGAAAGAAAAAACCGACATTAAAGGTATTGGTGTTGGCGCACCAAACGGCAATTATTACAACGGTACTATTGAATTTGCTCCAAACCTGAATTTTAAAGGTATCGTTCCTGTGATTGATTTTCTAAAAGAGAGATTCGATTATAATGTAATTGTGCTAACCAATGATGCCAATGCGGCTGCCATAGGAGAGATGATTTACGGCGGAGCAAAAGGCATGAAGGATTTTATTATGATCACACTGGGAACCGGAGTGGGAAGCGGGATAGTAGTTAATGGCGAAATAGTTTACGGACATGATGGCTTTGCCGGAGAAATAGGGCATACCATCGTATATCCCCACGGTCGTGAGTGCGGTTGTGGCAGAAGAGGCTGCCTTGAAACATATACTTCCGCACCGGGTATTAAAAGAACAATATTTGAACTCCTTTCCGTCATGAATGATCCCAGTGAATTAAGAGGTGTGAGTTTTGATGACCTGTCAGCTAAAAAAATCGACGAAGTTGCCAGGAAAGAAGATAAGATAGCACAAGAAGCTTTTAATTATACAGGTGAGATACTTGGTCTTAGGCTTGCTGATGCTGTGGCTTTCACAAGTCCTGAGGCAATCTTTTTATTCGGCGGTTTGGCGCAGGCAGGCGACCTGATATTCGAACCGGTTAAGCATTACATGGAAAAATACATGCTGGATATTTTTAAGAATAAAGTTAAACTCCTGCCCTCGGAACTTCCTCCCGGTGATTCGGCTATATTGGGTGCAAGCGCACTTGTTTGGAAAGAGCTGGATAAATAATATTAAAAAAAAATCAATAAATACCTTGACATATATATATGTTTTTGTATATCTTTGTTTTTTTTTAATTAAAGATTAAAACTATAAATAGTTTTATAGTAAGGTAATCATAAAATGCAATATTTATCTGGATATTTTTTAAATTAACTAATCAATCTGTTAACCCTAAATTATTTCAGAAAGGAGAAAACACATGAAAAAATCAAAAAAAAGGAATGAACAAAAACCGCGTTCAATCTTTCGTGACTTGTGGCAACTAATCATTAAGGTGATTATTATACTGGTGCTTATAGCCTGGTTTATAAAAGAGTTTTTGCAGAACAGGGAATTCGACCCGATTAGTCTGATTATCCTTATCATATTAATTGCTTTCATTATCTGGCTAATCTGGCGTCAAAAGCATATTGTCAATCTTCATTGTAACCTGACGTCGCCAGGTGGCTGTGTTAAAGGAGACCCCAATATCCTCTCAGGGAAGATACTGGAGCCTGTTATAGGTGATGCCTATGGGTTAGGTTTCAGTCACTATCTTATTGAGTTACGGGATCCTGGTGCGAACCTGTTGAGTGATGTCATTATTTATCCTGATGGAGGAGGTAACCCGGACACATCCCTTACTCAGGGAAACTCAGCAATCACCGGTGGTACGCTTGGCTGGATAGATGTTGAGAAAGCCGTTCAGGATGCCGGTATCCTGCTTCTGACATCCACTACATTCGAAATTACATTGCGGGTATTTGACGTCTATGGTGGTGAAAAAGGAACACCATGCAAGATAAACTTCGATGTTTCAATCAATGAGGTCTATATTAAACGTGTAAGTACACCCTGGTCAGTAGATTTTATTGATCCGAATGAACCGTTAAGACGTTCCGATGACCCTGCTTCCGAATTAGCTACAATTGGCGGATATATGCATGTGCGGGGGGCAGCAAATGTTTATGGCTGTGCAGGGGAGAATATTGATGAATATACTATCTGGGCAATCCCTGATCCAAATTTCACTTTTGCTCAGCCTGCCCCATTAACTGCTGTTACACCACAGCCCGACTGGGTAGAGGTAACGCATATAGAGTTCAAGAGTCAAACTATCAATGGCACAGTTTACTCGGCTGATGATGTAAGAGCTTATAATATCCTCGATGGTAATCCAAATCCGGATATACTTACCAATACATGGGGAACAAGGAATGAATGTATGTGTATTCATATTGACGCTACTATTTCTTGCTTCTGTTGGAAGATTCCTGATCTCAAGTCGAGTGCCTTCAACAGCAATACTGCTTTGCTTCCGTATAAACTCGACCCAGGTCACATTGGAGGGACAGGCAAGTTCACATTTCTGCTTCAGGTGATCGACACATCCGGCAATCAATACTACGACATCCAGAAAGCCTGGATTGACAACGAAAAAGAAGTTGCAAAGATCACAGAAATTTCCGGCATAGCAGCATGTGAGGATCTTTATACACAAGATTCCAATGGTAACTTTAAAACTGTTGATATAAAAGGAACCGCATGGGATGCTTTAATTGATCCAACAGGACCTGATCTCACTAAGCCCACAAGCGACAACTTCGACAAGTACGAAGTTAAGTTCCAAAAACAAGGAATCCCTACAGAGGTAGAATTAATTACTTCTAATTCACCGGTTCCGGCTCGTCCGGCACCTGTGGGAGTGGGTGTTTTGACAACATGGGACCTTGAATCCTTAAACAAGGCTACAAACCCTATGGGATTTCCTGTGAACCAACTTCTGGAAGACGGAGAGGCTTGTACCTACGATATTATTCTTAGGGTATGGGACCTTACTATTGTGAATGAAAATGCCCCCGGCGTTCATTATTCCGGTAAAATAACTTTTCCTGTTAAGATTATAAATTCTCCGGAACCAACACCATAATGAATATTTAATTAACCTACTGAAAGTCGCAGCCAGCTCATACTTCTCTTCTGTTTCGTAGCTGGCTGTGATGTTTTTTTTTGATTTGCAAATTAAATCCGTTAATCATTAATTTTCGGATTAGCTTTCC
>JAIORT010000354.1 GCA_021107975.1 Bacteroidales bacterium
GAAACTTCTATTTTGGTTCCATCATTCATAATCACAGAGCCACCATCGCCCCTGATATATTTTTTTATATATTTAAAATTAATGATATGAGATTTATGAATTCTGTAAAAAGTAAGGGGGGATAACATTTCTTCATATTCTTTAATCAGCCTGGTAACAATAACTTTTTCTCCCAAGTTCATATAAAAAGTAGTATAATTTCCATCTGATTCACATCTTATAATATCCTCAATTCTAATAAAACACAATCCATCAAGAGATGGTAAGGCAATTTTTTCAAGGTTGTTTTTATTATTTAATAAAACCTCGAGCTTTTTGTTTATTGTTTCAAATCCTTCACTTTTTTTTAGTTTTCCAACAGCGCGGATTAACTGCTGAGGCTTAATCGGTTTTAATATATAATCAACAGCGCTGAATTCAAATGCTTTAACTGCAAATTTATCATACGCTGTAACAAATATTATTTCAAAATTGATCGTAGGAATAAGCTCCAGAAGGTCGAAACCACTTCCATCAGTCATCATTATATCTAAAAAGACAATATCAGGATTGTTTTCTTTTATTACCACCAATCCTGTTTTAACGCCATCAGCTTCTGCTATAACATCTATATTTTTACAATACAGGGATAAAGAATCTGAAAGAGTTTCCCTGGCTTTCTGTTCATCATCTATAATAATCGCTTTTATCATTTTTTATCTTATCAATGCTTATTCACTTTCAAACGGAATACTCAAATCCACCCTGGTTCCTGTGGCTATTCCATTTTCATCTTTCAGGTCGGTTATTTTAACTTCAAATTGCGATTTTCTTTGTCTGCTCAATAAAGATAATCTTTCATTCGTAAGCTGCAATCCAATTGATTTATGTTTTTGTTTTGATTGATTCATTATTTCCTTTGCTTTCTTCCTTCCAACGCCGTCATCCTTTACCGTGCAGAATATTAAATCATGATCTTTATTAAAATCAATAATAATATTACCATTACCGGATTTATTCATGATACCGTGTATAATAGCGTTTTCAACAAAAGGTTGTATTAACATTGGTGGTATATAGGTGTTTTCAGTGTCGATATCAGGTAAAACATTTATTTTAAAGTCAAATTTATTATTAAATCGTAGTCTTTCTAATTCCATGTTCAACCTTAGAGTTTTTATTTCATCTTCAAGTGGAATAAATGACTTCCTGGTATTTTCAAGAATATAACGCATTAATTCGGCAAACATCGATAAATATGACTGTGCAGTATAAGTATCTTTACCTGTAATAAAGCTGTTAATTGAATTGAGTGAATTAAAAATAAAGTGAGGATTCATTTGTGATCTTAGTAATTTTTTCTCAATTTCCTGCTTTTGCTTTTCAAGGTCGCTTTGCTGTTTTTCCTTTTTCAGCTTAAAACGATTAAACAACAGGAAAATAATAATGATCAGTACAAAAGCAAAGGCAGCCAAGCCGGTATAAATATATTTTTGTGTTTTATATTTGTTGATTTCCAATAATTGTATCTCTTTTTCTCTGTTTAGCAATTCAATTTCTTTTTCTTTAATTTCTATTTGATACTTAATATGTAAATCACTGATTTCTTTATTTCGCTCCTTATCTGAAATTAAATCTTTAGTTTCCTCATACAGTTTATAATAACCAAAAGCAGTTTTATTATCACCCATTTTATCATATATCTCGCTAAAGCACAAATAAATTTTGCTTATCAGGCTTTTCAGATTTTGATTTTGTGCTATTTGTAAGCTCTTTTTTAAATTATCAATGGCAAGGTTATAATTTTTCAAACCTGAATAAATATTAGCAATATTAAAAAGTGATAAAGCAACGCTGTTTAAATCGCCATCTTTTTCGCTGATTTTAAGTGATTCACGGAAATATTCCAAAGCCATTTCGTAATTTCCATCCTTATAAAAAATATTACCCAGGTTCTCTAAAGTTTTTGCGATATCCTTTGTTTTTCCCGTCTCCTGGCATAATTCCAGTGATATTTGATAATATTCAATTGCCTTTTGAGGGTTGCCGGATAAATTATATATGCTGGCTATTTCATTCAATGAAAATATAATTTCATCCTTATTTCCTGTTTCTTCATTAAGTGCTAAAATATTTTCATAAGTCTCCAATGCCTTATCATATTCATTCCATAGTAAATGTATTTCAGCAATACCCTTTAAAGAAACAATTTTTGCAAATTTTTTATCTATTTTATTGCAGATTTCACAAGATCTTCGAAAATATGCAAGTGCACTATCATAATTTCCTGTTTTTAAATATAAATCTCCAATTAAGTATAAAAACCTGTTAACACCTAATTTATTTTCCATTTTTTTATTTATTCTCAGATTCTTCTTGTACATTTCAATAGCTTTTTCATGCTTACTGATTGAGCTATAATCTAAGCCGGTCTGTTCCAAAGTATGAACTTGCTCTTCTTTATAATTTAATATGGAATCAGGATGGAAATTCGGATTATTACTAAAAATTATAATATTATCGGCATAACCTTCATAATCCCAGCCTGAACCACCTGTCCATAGTCTTTTGACAGATACCGCATCAGGAAAGTAATCCCTGATAGTAAATACTTCATTTCTTAGCCAAACATTTTGTTTGCAATATGGAAATGCAATTGAAATATTATCTTTTGAATAAAAGCTTTCTCCCCCTCTGTAATTATAACCAAATCTTAATCGTAAAAATTTGTTATTAATATCAGATAACCATAAAACAAAATAAACAGGATATTCAACATCAAGCCAGCCTGCACCCTCATCAACAGATGAATATACAGGTTTTACATCAAATTTAATTTTTGTGCTGTCAAATATTGGAATATCCAGATCAATTATAATTGAGGCATTCGTTCCACAACTTCCGGCATTTGATTCGTATATTTTTAAAACACCGTTTTCAACCAAAATTTGTGGTGGATCTAATGCACAGGACTGTCTTATATCAGGATGCCAAACGGGATTGTTAGTGTGGTCGCCATCGTCGAAATGTTCCTCAAAATAGATAATAGTGTCGTTTGTCGAACTTCTCACCGGATTAGTTTGAGTTATCTGATGAATACTATCGTTTTCCGCAGTCAAAAAACCGGGAAGGGTTAATATATAAAATGAAATCAATATTTTAAAAGAAGAGAGTGGTATGTTACCGGATATTGTGTTCGTATGTTTGTGTGTTCGTGTGGTCATGTGTTAATGTGTTTGTGTGTTCATGTCGGGCTTTTTCGGATTTAGGCGTGGGCAAGCGGGCTGCTCTGCTTTGAAGATAAAAGGCGGATTATAAATCCTAATATTATCTGCTTTCGGATTAACCGTCATAAATGCCTACCCCAAAATCCGAAAGAGCCTA